>JAJZNH010000918.1 GCA_021811745.1 Acidobacteriota bacterium | reverse complement strand
GAAGGCGGCGTCTCCGGCGGGATCTCCGGGCCGGGCGGAGCTCTTCAGCGGATCGGAAGCGCCGGGCGCGTCGAGGTTGACGTACCGGCGGCCGCTGCCCTCCTCGAAGGTGGCGATTTTCTCTGGAATCTTGTCCTCGAATACGGAGAAATCGGAAGGCTTGAGACCGGCGATGTAGTTCCCCTTGCGGTCGGTGACAGCCACATTGAGCTGAACCAGGTCAACATTGACGCGGAGGCGCGAAGTGTCATCCTGCGCGGCGGGCTGCGGTGTGGCGGCCAGCATCGTGAGAAGGCTGGAGCCGATACCGAGAAAAAGCAGAGTAGTCTTCAGTGTCGTCATTCGGATGCACCCCCGTTCGCCTGCTCCGAACCGCCGGTCATGCTGGCGATTGGGGCAGAGAATTTACCTTGCCGGAACTCGGCTCCTGTTTCTTGCATGGCCCGCAGCAGGGCGGGCCAGTCATCGACGTAGGTGGCGAAAATGTTGGCAATCATCTGGTGGGTGAGCTCGGGAACCAGGACGTTGAGCATGACCGCCGGGTACCCCGCCTCGTCGGTGAGGCGCGCCCAGTATAGGTTGCTCGACTCCCAGGATTCGCCGAAAAGACGGCTGGCGTAGCCGCTGGAGACGGGATAGACCTCGCGGCTGAGCAGCGAATTGCCGTCGGACTCGGTAATCGTGGGGTGGGGAACGCCGAAGTCGCGGGCTATGCGCGCCGGATCGGTGTCCCCAGGGTCGGATGCAGCCAATGCATCGAGTTCTTTCGAAGCCGGCCCCCACTGCGCCGCCTGGCCGGTAAACCGCTTGCGGAACTGGACTGCGAGATAGAAGGTGTCGGCGGGAAGCACATCGGCAAGTGCGGAATTGGCCCCGGGGTGGGCGTAATCCTCATAGATCTCTTCCACGCGCTCGACGGTGAAGCGATCGCGCAGAATGAGCATGACCTTGTCGCGGACTTGGAGGTTGGTGCGGGCTGCTCCCATGAGCTCTTCGCCGGCGCGCTGGTAAAGGGCAGCGGCGTGCATTTCGTTCCTGCTCACATCCCACCAGCGCGGCATCACGGCGCCGACCATGAGTTCGGGGACCGTTTCGCGCCAGATAAGAGCCTGCACTTTTTCGGGCGCGATGAAGTCCTCTTCGGTGGAGGCGAGAGCGTAGGGCAGGTCGGCGAGCGAACCCATGAGAAAGGCGCCGCCGCCAGCAGTGGCGCCTACGCCGATCAGCTCCGGCGCGCCCCAGGCGTTCTCAACGCCCTCCACCGAAGAAACCGAAAAATCGTGGGAGCGGACAAAGAGAGGATTGTTGTGCAGCACCTGCGCGCCCGGCGGCTCGTAATAGGCGTAATTCAACCCCACCAGCGTGTCGCGCAGAAAAGGCGTAAGCAAGGCGCGTGCGGCTTCCAGTTGCCCCGGCGAGTGCGAGTTGCGAAGCAGTTGGGTGAGATCGGTCTGCACCTGCAACTCGGCGTGCCGGCGGGTGTAGATAACAGGCGACCAGGCAACGCGCTCGCCGCCGGTGAAGATGGGCCGTGGCATCTCGAACTGGTGCAGGTTTTCGGCGAGGCCAAGCAGGGAACTGCCGAGGGCGGATCCATGGGCCATGGCATCGAGCCCGTCATAGAGGCCGAAGATGGTGTCCAGCGAGACCAGCCGCTGGTCGCCCAGAACGGCGTGCATACGTGCCGCCAGTTCGGCATGGACGCGCTGGCCGGCCGGTGTATTCTGCTGCGGACCGGCCAGAAGATCGACGATCTCGTCTTCGCTGGGATTCGCGGCGCCTCCGGCCGCCGTGACGGTGCTGTTGAGCGAGCTGCGCGTAGCCTCGAAAAGCTCAATCGGGTTGGTGACGGAGGCGAAGGGACTCAGCGCCTTGCGCCAGGAGGCGTTGAGTGTCCCCGCCGGAATCTGCTGCTGGCGGGCTAGGATCTGCCAGATCCCGAGATCGGCCTCGAATGAGCCCAGAGCATTGGCGCGCAGGGCGGGGTTCGAGATGCCGTTGACGTAGTCCGCCGTCTTGATGAACTGGGCGATGGAGTCGTCGTCAAGCTCGGGAAAATCGCTGAAGATCCGGTACCAGTCCCGGTAGTCGTGAAAGCGCGCGGCAAGCAGGCTGACCGTGGCTGCCGAAACGGGTTGGCCTGCCGGCCGGTGCTCGTCGATGGCGCTGATGGCAAGGTAGGTCTGTGCCGGCCCTTCCTCGCTGACCAGGTTGGTGGATGCCATCAGGGCCATGAGGAACCGCTCCGGCGTATTCATGGTGGGCATCCGCGCCACCCACTCGCGGGTGTTTGGGCCGCGGAACTCGTGAGCGAAGGCTTCCTGCCAGACTTGCAAATTGCCTGGCATCACCGGTTCCCCATCCTGCTGCCAGCGAAGGCGCGTAAGAAGAAGCAAAAGCGGTGCATTGCGCGGAAACACGCCCGAAGACGCGACGATCCTGAACCCGGTGGATAGGTAGGATTCGTAAAGGTTCTTGAGGCGCGCGCCCTGCACCAGGCGAGCCTGCTGCTCGGGGCCGAGACGGGAGAGGGCGTCGAAATATGCGGCCATCCATCCGTGATCGCGGCTGAGCAGATGGAGCACGAATTCCCCCGGCGAAGCGGGCCGGGCGCCAACCAGTTCGGTCCAGCCTTTTTCCGCCGGCAGGCCCCCTGGGACGATCACGGCGCGGTTGGGAATGCAGATCTGGCTGCCGTAGAAATCGAATGCTTCGGCAACCGGCAGAAGCCGGCGCAGGCCGGGCGAATGCAGCAGCATCAGGCGCGTATGCGGCTCGATGCGGGACATGGCGGAGTACAGGCGATCAATCGGCTGATCGTGGAGGAGGACGTCCACAAGATCGTCGCCCGGCTTGAGGCGCCAGGTGCTGAGGTCCATCCAATCCCGCTGGCTGAAGAGCAAGGGAATGGGGGTGGCAGGGAAAGCGTACGTGAAGGGCACGCCCCTTTCGAGAGACGCCTCCAATTCGGTGATAGGGAATCCGGAATCGACCGTGAGGAAGGCGCGTTCGGCGTCATCGGTAATGAGCGTGGCGTTCTTGCGGCCGCAGCCGTGCTCGAACCGGTAACCCAGGATCTGGATGAGTTCTTGCGCGTCGGCGCAGTTGGCGATGTAAAGCCGGTTGTTGTTGCCGGAGATGGCGCGGAGCTCCCGGGCCTGCTGCAGATAGCGATCCACAAGCACCAGGAATTCGGTCTGCCTCCCATTATCGTAACCATGCAGGAAGACGTTCCGCGCCAGCATCGGCAGGACTTCGCTGGGAGTGACTTCCTGGCTGATGCCTGCCATGCGCAGGAAGGAGCGCAGCGGCCCCGGAATGATCACAGTTGCGGTCGGACTGGCGGGAAGGCTGGAGGCTTCAGCCTTTGCGAAAACAGGCGTCTGGGCTTGGGACGCGCTCGCGGAAAGGCCGAGGAAACCCACCCCCAGCATAGCGAGAAGGCGAAGAGGGATCTTCATTGCGATTGCCCCTTCGGATCTGCGGTTGTTGGACGCCGACCATCAAATCGTCCGCCCGAGATATGCCAAGCCGTCCGGGACGTTCCCGGCGAGCCGCACAAGGCGGGATGGCTTGCGTGTTGCCGCGGAACCCTTGATTGCGATGGAAATTCACTTGCCAATGAATAACTGTGATCGAACCCGGCCTCGAGGGAGATCTCCTCGGAAGCCCAGAGGGGCCTCTGCGTCGCGAGCCTTTTCCAGTGACAACCACCCGCTTGCTCTGGGAAATCCGGGGAAATCGCTGGCGCGATGAGCCAATATTGCCACTCCTTGACGCATCGGGCAAGTTCTTTCTGTTTTTTTTCGTTTCGTCGCCCCCACTCTGAGAGACTTCGTGGGGAAAGGATGCTGCCGGCCAAGGAAAGGATGTACCGGCGCCCTACGCCCTATGGGTTGAGAGAACCGAAGCCAAGATATTGGTTTAACAAACAGGAAGGAACAGGATAGGAAGGGCAGGGCAATCCCTCGAATGGAAGGAACGGGAGAACCTGACAGCCGGGAAAAGGAAACAGCCCAAGCGAAGGTAACAGCCTGGGCCACCCATCTTCTGCATTTAAGTCGCGTCTATACTGGAAGAGACATGGATCCCTTTCTTCACCTTGGACACCTGAACATTCCCACCTTTGGCCTCATGCTGTGGCTGGCTGCTGTGGCGGCGGCTCTGCTGATGGATCGCAGCTTCCGGCGTGAAGGAATCCACGCGGATGCGGTCGGAATTGTGGCTGTGGCGCTGGTGGCGGGGCTGGTGGGCGCCAAGCTGTGGCATGTGCTGGACACCCCCATCGAATTCCGTGAAGAGGGATGGCAAGTTCTGTGGGATACGGCGGGGTTCGCCTGGTACGGGGGCGTGGTGTTCGGAATTTCGGCCCTGCTGCTGCAGGGTTGGAGGGCAAAGATCGGGCCGCTGCGCACTCTGGATCTGGCTGCTCCCTCCGCGGCCGTGGGATATGGCATCGGGCGCATCGGATGCTTTCTTTCCGGCGACGGCTGCTACGGTATACCCACCCACCTGAAATGGCCCTTGGGCATGAGTTTTCCAAATGGAATCGTGCCCACCCCGCCGGGCGTGCGCGTCCTGCCAACGCCGCTGTTCGAGCTGGGCGCAGGCCTGCTGATCGGTTGGTGGCTGTGGCGGCGCGCCGGCAAACCCCACGCGGTTGGCCTGATCACCGGCGAGTACCTCGCGCTGAGCGGGCTGGCGCGGTTCCTCGTGGAGTTCGTGCGCCGCAACCCCAAGGTGCTTTGGGGGCTCTCGAACGCGCAACTGGCAAGTCTTGGCGCGATGGTTGCCGGGCTGGCGCTGGCCCTGTGGGCGGCGCGGCGGCCCCTGGACCGGCCCCTGCGGACAGAATCCGCACCCGCAGTCGAGAAACCGGCCTGAAGCAAAGCCCTTCCACAACTTTTCTTGTTCACCACGGCTGCCACCGTAGCTCGTTTGGGAGCAATGCGCACCAAGGGGCGGAAAAGCGGCGCGGGCCGGACGCAAGCTCGTCCCTTGGAGCCAAGATGATGGCACAGGTGGTGGGATTTTCCGCGAGACGGGCAGAGCGCATGGCTTTCCTCCGGGGCGAAACTCAGTAAGCTCACATGACCTGCGGTGCCTGTTCCGATGGCGGCGATCCTTGATATTCTCCTGATCGTGGTTGCCAACGTCGCGCAAATCTTCCAGGAGGAGTACCGGGCACTGCGGCCGCGCGCCCCTATGCCGCCGATCGCGGTGCGGTTCCGGCGCTTTACCTCGCTGAACACCACCATCCGCTTGCGCGAGGGCAGAATCCACGCCAGCCTCTCCGATCTTCTTGAAGGCGCACCCGAGCCGGTGGTGCGCGCCATCGCGCATATCCTGTTGGCTAAGCTCTACCGCAGGCCGGTGGAGGCCACGCACAACCTGCGTTACAAGCGATTCGCCTCCAGCGCGGCGGTCACGCGCCAGACGGAGGCCATCCGGCACGCGCGCGGCAGCAAGCGCTATTTCGGCCCCGAAGGGCGTTATTACCATCTCGAGGAAGTCTTCGATTCCCTGAATATGCGGTTCTTCGGCGGCCTCCTGGGCAGGCCCGAGCTCACCTGGAGCGAACACCTCGCCAAGCGCTCGCTGGGGCACTACGACGCAGCCCACAACACCATCGTGGTGAGCCGGGTCTTCGATCGCCCGTCGAGCCCGCGCTACGCCATCGAGTACCTGCTCTATCACGAGATGCTGCACCTGAAGCATCCGGTCAAAATGCGGGGACTGCGGCGCTGTGTGCACTCCCGCGAGTTCAAGGCCGAAGAGGCGCTGTTCCCGCAACTGGCCGAGGCATTGGCCTTCTTGAAACGGCTGTAGCACGCGAGTCTCGCAGGCGGCCATGTCGACATGCTTCTTGCGATCTGAGCGCTTATCCGCCGTTCTTCTGCAGGAAGGGATTGGAATCCCGCTCCTCGCCGATGGTCGTCTGCGGGCCGTGACCGGGAAGCACTCGGGTGTCCTCCGGCAGCACCAGCAACCGGGAATGGATCGAGTCGATGATCTGGTTAAAGTTGCCGCCCGGCAGGTCGGTGCGCCCGATGCTCCCTGCAAACAGCGTGTCTCCTGCAATCAGCAGGTTGAGCGGAACAAAATGCAGGCAGATGGAACCCTGCGTGTGGCCGGGCGTATGGATCACCTGGGCGGGGTAGCGTCCGAGGCCGACCTTCTCCCCGTCTTGCAAGACCGCGTCGGGCGGAGCGGTTTCCGGCGGCGCCATGCCCAGCCAGGCTGCCTGGCTCCCCATCTTCTCGAGAAGCGGCAGGTCGTTCTCGTTCATGAAAATGGGCGCGCCCGTCAGCCGCTTGAGCTTGAGCGCTCCGCCCACATGATCGATATGGGCGTGGGTGATAAGGATCTGCTTCAGCGCAAAGCCGAGTTCCGTCAGTCGGCGCTGGATGCGGCTCACCTCGTCGCCGGGATCGATCACCAGGGCTTCGTGCGCCTCTTCATCGCCCAGGATCGTGCAGTTGCAGGCCAGCGGTCCAACCGGAAACGTCTCGAGAATCATCATCTCGATTGTAGTGCCGGTGCGGCCGCTGCCCTCAGCTTCGTGGTGATCGATCCCAAGGGCATCGGGGCTTCACCAGCCGAAACTCCTTCTCGGTTGCGAGGTAATTCGCCGGATCCTGCACAATGAAGGACATGGCACAGAATCCAGATTCCTTTCGGGCAAACCTGCCGCGGTACACCGCAGCGTCCCGCCGATTCTGTCTTCGCAGGGACCGCATGGGCTCGTAAGTTCTTTCAGATCAAATATATGAAAATAAGTTGTTTATTTTCATATATTTGCGATGCT
>JAJZNH010001013.1:3515-6823 GCA_021811745.1 Acidobacteriota bacterium | reverse complement strand
CCTGCGTTCGGGTATGCCCCTGTTTGTATTTCCCGAGGGTGGCCGGACGCCGACCGGCGAACTGCAGCCATTTCTCTCCGGTGCCGCATATCTGGCGATTCGGGCTCAGGTGCCGCTGGTGCCGATCGCGCTCAACGGCATCTACGATTTGCTTCCCATCCACACCCGCCACCTTTATCCGGGCGAGCTTACACTGAGCGCAGGCGAGCCGATCGAAACCAAGGGAATGACCGTGCGCCAGACCGAGGAGTTGACTCGCCAACTGCGCGCGGTGATGGAAGGCATGCTGCGGACGGAAACTGCCGAAGACGGCGCCCCCATGGAGGAAGCAGGGGCGCACGCCGATATTTAATTGCTGAAGAGGGTCCGCAACCTCTCCGCGGAACACTGCATCTCCTGACGACTGGTGCTTCTATGTCCATCCTCATTGCGATTCCCGAGCCTACCAGCAGCGACCAGAGCTACAACGAGCGGTCGCTGCCGCCGTATCTCGATGCCCTGCGCGCCGCCGGCGCCATGCCCTTCATTGTGCCCCTGCACCAGCCGCAGAACCGCGTGGCGAAGCTGCTGACCGGTGTGCAGGGAGTCTTGCTGCCGGGCAGCCGCTTTGACGTGGACCCGGAAAGATATGGCGAGAAGCGGGAGCCCGAGTGCGGCGACGCGGATCCAGCCCGTACCGCCGTCGATGAGCTCCTGTTGCAGGATGCCTTCAGCCTGCGCAAGCCGATTCTGGGGATCTGTCATGGAACCCAGAGCTTGAATGTCTGGTGCAATGGATCGCTGATCCAGGATCTGAAAACTGCAGTCAACCATCGGCCGGGCCGCGAGGTGGTGGAAGCGCACCCGGTGCGGATCGCGCCAGGTTCGAGGCTCAACGAGATCCTGCAGCCCGGCGAGCCACCCGAGATCCAGGTGAACTCCAGCCATCACCAGGCAATCCGCGCGCCTGGCGACCATCTCCGGATCAGCGCCGTCTCGCCTGGAGATGGTGTGATTGAAGCGGTTGAGCTGGACGAGCCGGATCACTTCGTCGTGGCAGTCCAGTGGCATCCGGAGCGGACGTACCACCAGAGCGCTGATTCGCGTGCGCTTTTCGCGGCGTTTGTCCAGGCGGCCACAGTGTGGCAGCCTCCGCAGATTGCCGAATCGGTTGCGCCGGCATGAGCTCGGGTCCGGTCTCAGGAGGATCGCGGCTCAATGCTTTGCTGGCAAGCGTGGGTCAGCTGCCCCTCGATGACACCGTGGCTGGCCGTTTCGAGGAGTTATTGTCGCTGCTGCTGCGCTGGAATGCACGGATGAACCTGACCGCGATCCGCGATGAAGAAGGCATTCTCGCGCGGCATTTTGTTGAATCCATCTGCTGTGCGCGGAGCCTGCCCGCGGGGGTCACAACGCTGTTGGATTTTGGTTCAGGCGCTGGATTCCCAGGGGTTCCCATCGCTCTCTGCCGCCCGGAGATTCAGGTGACGCTGGCCGAGTCGCAGGCGAAGAAGGCAGCCTTTCTGCGCGAGGCGGTTCGGGTGTTGGGAATCTCAGCCAGCGTGCACGCGCAGCGGGCGGAGCTGCTTGCCGTGGTCTTCGATTGCGTAACACTGCGCGCCGTGGAACGGATGGAGCAGGCAGTTAGCCAAGCGGCGCGGCTGGTTCGGCCCGGAGGCTGGCTCGCGCCGATGACGACGAAAAAGGATTTGCCCGGCATTCAGAGGGCTGCCGGGGATGGTTTTTCCTGGCGCGAGGTCGTTCCGCTGCCGGGCAGCGAAGGCAGGGTGCTTGCCCTCGGAGAGCGAGAGATCGATTCCACGAGGATCTGAACCTGCGCGCCAGGGATCTTTTTCAGCCCCGTTCAGCTCAACTGAATGGGGCCACCCACGTGAATCAGAACGGCGCTCAATGCCGGCACGTAGCATTTGAGCTGGGAGCCGTGCGGCTTGACGGTGTACGCCGGTGAGGGAGAGAACGCACCGTCGCGCGCGATGCTTCCGCCCTGGATTCTTACTCCCGAATGCGCGTGTAGATCGGGGCCGGTGGCGCCGGGGCTGAGTTGCGTCATGGCCACCAGAGAGGCCGATCTGGCACGGTGCGGCAGATGCGCCGTCAGATCGAGATTCTGCGTGAGGTCTTTGTTGACGATGACCAGGTTGAGTCCGCCGGAGGCGGGCTGAACCGCGTAGGCTGTGACGTTGAGCGATCCCGCGGAAAGCTTGGCTGCATTGAGGGTGCCCTGACCCGCGAGCGTGAAGAACAGGATGCCGTAATACTCGGGCCGGGCTTCAACTACGCGGCCATGGTCGTCGGCAATGGGCGTGTAGCCCCCGCCGTTGCCGCCTCCGTGAAAGTTGACTCCGCAGGCGCCTCCCTGCGCGCAATCGAGAAGGTAATCGAGGACCCACAAGGAAGATGCGTAAGAGTCGCTGATGCCATTCGAGCCGCCATGCGAATAGGAGTTGCACTCGGCCATGCGGTAGGGTACGCCGATCTTTTCCGCCACTGCCTTGAGCTCCGCTAGCTCGTGAATCAGGCGGGGGTCGGGCGAGATAAGGAATTCCGCGGTGGAAGTAGGCAACTGGCCGTTGCCGCGGTAATAGTGCTGCGTAAGAAGAGTGATCTGCTTGCTGGTGACCTTTTCAGCGAAGGGGACCGTCCAATTCTCCACGTTGCTGGCCGAGGCGGGCCCTGTGATGGCGACGCCGGGTGTTGCCGCGAGTATGGCTCTGCGAAATTCTTCCCAGCGCGCCATGAACTGTTCAAAAGACCACTGGTCTCCATCAGCCTTGTGCCTTCGATACAGGTCGCACTCGTTGCCAATCTCGATGCCGAGCAGAGAGGAGCCTAACTGCTTTGCGACGTAAGCCACCTCAGCGGCAGCCAGGGCAGGCGTAGTTGCACCGGTCGCAGCTCCCTCAAGGTTGACGGCGTAAAGGCATTGCCAGCCGGTAGCTTTGATGAAAGCAGCCAGCGCATCAACGTCGCTCGGCGCAATCTGGCCAGAAGTCTGGCCATTTCCATTCGCCACCCATACGCTTCTCTCGACAGAATTGCCGCCGATCCGCAGTACGGAAGGGCCGAGCCGCTTGAAGAGGCCGATGAGATCGCTGTTGGAACCGGTAAAAAGAGGCTCGCTAAGGGTGTGCTTTTCATAGGAGAAGCCAACAAACGCAGGGTCGATAGAACCGGCGCGGGTATGCGTGATCGTCAAAGTTGCCTGAGTCATCGGTCCGGGAGGTTTTGGCTGCGGATTGTTTGTGCTGGTCTTTGCCAGCGCGCAGCGGAGAGAACCAAGGCCAGGGAAAACCGAGGAGGCAGCCAAC
>JAJZNH010001013.1:0-3505 GCA_021811745.1 Acidobacteriota bacterium | reverse complement strand
GCTGCGACGCCCCGGACCACTTTGCGGCGGCCAAGAGAAGGGGAGTCTGTCTCAAATTGGACTGCGGAATCGTCACCGGATTTATTCATGCGCGGAAGTGTATCACAGCGAAGCGGATCAGAATTTGAAGGATTGCTGCACGACCTGCGGGAGATATGGAGGTTGGTAGGAACGAGAAAGTGCGCCTGGGGCAGAAGCTCTGTCCCAGACTCTCATGAGCTCGACGCCGGTCTTCAGGCGGAGTCAGGCTCAACTGACCTGAATAAGGACCGCGCTGAGGTAGGGCACATAGCATTGCAGTTGCATGCCGTTGGGGTTGAGGACGTAGGAGGGATTCGGTGAGAACGATCCGTCAACCGCAATGCTTGCCCCCTGGATGGTGACGCCGCTTGAGGCTGAGAGATCAGGCCCGGAGGCGCCCTGAGTAAGCTGGGTCATCTCCATCAGGGAAGCGGAGCCAGCTCCCTGGGGGAGGTTGATGGTGAGCTGCAGGTTCTGAGCGGAATCCTTGTTATTGACGATGATGTTCAGTCCGCCTGAAGAGGTTCGTACCGCATAGGCGGTCACGTTAAGCCCGCCCACGGAGAGCTGTGTCGGATAGAGGGTTCCCTGGCCGGCAAGGGTGAAGAAGAGCATGCCGTAGAACTCTGGCCGCGCCTCAACGACGCTGCCTCCGGAGTTGGCGATCGGCGTGTACCCGGTTCCATCGCCGCCGCCATGAAAGTTCGCGCCGACAGAACCGCCCATGGCAAGGTCGAAGAGATAGTCGATGACCCAGAGCGAGGATGCGTAGGAGTCGCTGACGTTGGGTGCGCCGCCGTTGTAAAAGGAGTTGCATTCGGCCATGCGATAAGGAACACCGATGCCTTGCGCGCCAGACTTAAGGACCGCCAATTCGCTGACCAGTGCAGAGTCGCCCGTAATCAGATAGTTGACGGTGGAGCTGGCGGACTGGCCGTTTGCCCGGTAATAGTGCTGGGTAAGGAGGGTGATCTGGCTCTTGGTCACCGTTTGCCCGAACGGGACGGTCCACGTGGAAGCGTGGCTGGCGTCGGCGGGGCCGGTGACAGCCACGGTCGGCGTGGTGGCCAGGATGGCTGTGCGGTACTCTTCCCATAAGGTAAGGAACTGGGAGAGCGACCAGTTGCCGGCATAATAAAGGCCTGTGTCGCCATAGAGGTCCGGTTCGTTACCGATCTCAATGCCGAGCAGGGATGATCCGAACTGCTGGGCGGCGTACGCCACCTCCTGCGCTGCGAGCGCAGGGTTCGTCGCTCCCGTTGCGGAGCCTCCCAGATTGATTCCGTAGAGACACTGCCAGCCAGCCGCTTTGACAAAGGCGGCCACCGCATCGACGTCGCTCGGCGCAATCTGTCCGGACGTCTGCCCGGGGCCATTGGGAGTCCAGACATTCTTGTCCACTGAGTTTCCGCCGATGCGCAGCAGGCTGGGGCCAATGCGCTTGAACATTCCAATCAGATCGCTGTTGGTCCCTGTGAACAAGTGCGGGTTTTGGTTGAGCATGCCCTTTTCGTACGAGAGCCCTGCGAAGGCTGGACCAATGGAGCCGGCAGCCCCCGTGGTGATATTGAGAGACGCACTGGAGATGGAGCCAGAAGGTTTGGGTTGTGTTGTGGGATTGGATTGGGTGGACGCGCTGGAAGTGGACGACGAAGAGCCACAGCCAGGCAGGAACGAGGTGGCAGCGAGGGCGGCCGCCCCTTGAAGGAGCTGGCGCCGGTTGAAATAGGATGATTGCGAAGATTCGCAGAGTTTGCGTTCTGGCCTGGAAATTTTCATGCCGGCCATTCTACTGCATCCGGGTGTTGGCTGGTGCTGCGGCAAATAGGGCAAATGCGCACTGGGGGTGGAGTATTTTAAGTGGGCTGGCAGAGACGGAAATGTTCCACGTGGAACAACTGGATCCCGGGGGCATGTCGACGTCGGGTTGTCGATGTTCCACGTGGAACATCGCATTGGCCTATATTCGGTCTGCAGATTAGCCGAACAAGGCAGTGATGTCTCCTGAGTGGTCCGGCACTTTGCAGAGAAACCTGGGCAAGTTTTCCACTGCACGCGCATTTTCGGATTTCCCAGCAGCGCCGATACGCATCCTCTGAACCCATTGTCAATCAAGGGTTTGACTGGCACCTGCCAGATGGTTGCCCGGCGGTTTCCACAGTTTGGGTGAGTTCTCCACAGTGCAACTATCCGCCATGGCACTGGCCCCTGCCTGTACTCTTGAATGCGATGGGCAAGATACTCGGCGTCGTTAACCAAAAGGGCGGAGTGGGCAAAACAACCACCGCGATTAATCTCGCCGCCTGCCTGGCTCTGCAGGGCCTCAAGATACTCCTGGTGGACTGCGACCCACAGGCCAATGCTTCTTCGGGCCTGGGCTTTCAGCGCGACGATAACCGCCACTCCATCTACGAGACATTGATGGGAGACAGCCCGGCCGAGCAGGTGCTTCTCCCGACCGACGTCGAAAACCTCTGGCTGATCCCCGGCTCCAAGAATCTGACCGGGGCGAATATCGAGCTGGCCAACGCTGAAGATCGAGCCCTCCGCCTGAGCCGTGCTTTGGAACCGCTCAATGGCACCTACGATCTGATCGTCCTTGACTGCCCGCCGGCGCTCGATCTGCTGACACTGAACGTTCTGGCCGCCGCTGAACTTCTTATCGTGCCCATGCAGGCGGAATATTTTGCCCTGGAAGGCGTCTCTGAATTGATCTCGACATTGGAGCGCGTCCGCGCCAACTTTAATCCGGCGCTCACCATCGAGGGTGTACTGCTGACGATGTACGACGACCGCACCAACCTGGCCCAGCAAGTTACCGAAACCCTGCGCGAGCACTTTAAGGAGCGCCTCTACAAGACCGTGATTCCTCGCAATATTCGTCTGGCGGAGGCACCCAGTCACGGCAAGCCGGTAGCTTTATATGACTCCCGATCCCGGGGGACCGAGGCCTATTTTGAACTGGCAGGAGAATTCCTGGCGCGGAACGGGATCACATCACCCGCAGCCAAGTCGCGCAAGGCCGCAGCATCCGCAAAGCCGGAGGCCAAAATTCGCTTCTGGCCTTATTCCTGAACGCAGCGGCGCCGCGAAGCTAGGCCGCGCAGCCGGAACACTCCAGGAAACCTTAAGTCTGAAGCACCCGGTCTTTACCGGGATAGTTAAAGGAATTGCACTATGAACGCCGTCGCTACAGAGGGGAAACGCCGCGCTCTAGGTAAGGGCCTTGATTCCCTACTTCCCCGGGTCCATACCGTTGCCCATGTCGCTGAGCCGGAAGGCGGCAAACCCCGTGAGATCCCCGTCGATCAGATTGATCGCAACCCCTTCCAGACACGCACCCATGTGGATCAGGAGCAGTTGTCTGAGCTGGCCGCCTCCATTACCGCCAACGGCGTCGTCCAGCCAGTGCTGGTCCGCCCGATGGCAAATGGCCGCTTTCAGCTCATTGCGGGCGAGCGGCGCTGGAGAGCCTCGCAGCTTG
>JAJZNH010000309.1 GCA_021811745.1 Acidobacteriota bacterium | reverse complement strand
TTGGGGGAAAGAACTGGCGTTCCACGATGAAATGAGCGTGGGCCCTTACACGCTCCGGCAGATGGGCGCAACCCAGGACTCGAACCTGAACTACGACTCCAATTTTGCCTTGCTGGACGTGTATCAAGACGGCAAAAAGGCGTTTCAGATGTCGCCCGAGCGGCGCATTTACCACCTGGGCGAAGGCGACCAGCCGCAGACGATGGTGACGATCCACTCCACGCCGGAGTGGGATCTCTACGTGGTGTATGAGGGCATCAATCCCGATACCGGCCAGCCCATCATCAAGGCGTTCCTGAACCCGCTGGTGGGCTGGATCTGGTTCGGGCTGGCGATCATGGTGTTTGGTACTTTTGTGGCGCTGGTGCCGAGCCTGGCTCCGGCCACGTCGGCGGTACGTTTCCCGGCGAGCGCGGTTCCCGCTGAAGCTGTAGTCGTACTCAAAGGAGGAGACTGATGGGGCTACGGATCTCCTTCCCGGAGAAACCAATCCCTCCGGCGCCGGCAGACGGCGAGAGCCAGGTGGCGGCGCGCAAGCCTGAGAGCGCGCGCGTACCCGAAACGATCGATTTCAAGCCCAAGCCTGCCCCGCCGACCGGGCATTTCCACGCCTTATCCTTCGTTCGTTTCCTGCGGCAAGGATGGGGGACCGAGAAGGCGCCCTTCGGACTGCGCTCTTTCTCTTTCTGGATGAAGAGCGCCCAGGCGCTCGTGCTCGCCATTGCGGTCTGCTTCTCGATGGGCGCGACGAACGCCGACTCGCGGGTACAGAACCTGGATCACCGCATGATGTGCACTTGCGGCTGCGCGCAATTGCTCGGCGAATGCAATCACGTGGGCTGCACCGAATCAACGCAGGAATTGAGCGAACTCCGTGCCGATGTCGCCAGCGGCATGAACGACCAGCAGATCTTCAATGCCTTCGTGGCCAAGTATGGCGCCACAGTGCTGGCCGCGCCGCCGGCGCAGGGCTTCGACCTGGTGGCATGGATCGCGCCTTTTGCGGTTTTTCTGGCAGCATTGCTGGGCACTCTACTCCTGATCCGGCGCTGGGGCGGCCTACGCGGGTTCCACCCCCAGCATGCTGGAGCGGAGGATCTGAGCACGCTCGATCCCGCCGAACGGGAACGCATTGAGCGGATCCGCCGGGATACAGATTCCGGCTTCGATGGAGGGGTTACCCGATGAACGAAACTCAGGGCCTGATCGCCGGCGTGCTCATGCTGGCTGCACTTCTGGTCTATACGTTTTGGCCGGAGAACGCATTTGCCAGCCAGACCGAGAAGACGCGCCTCGATTTTCTGCTTGAGCGCAAAGACCAGCTCTACGAGAACCTCCGCGACTTGAATTTTGAATTTCGCGCCGGCAAGTACCCGGAGGAGGATTTCCAGGCGCAGCGTACACAACTGGAGAACGAAACCGGTCTGCTACTGGCGGAAATCGACCGCCTGCAACAGCCGTGAAATCCGAAGGCTCCGGCTGCAAGTGAAAGCGCCGGTCTTGAGTCCGGCTGTCATGCGGACGTTGACGCCCGCACCTGATGGAACAAGCAAGGATCGATAAAAGAATGAAATTCACCCGATTCATCGCAAGTACGTTTGCAGTCTGCATGCTGTGGACCGCTGCGCTGGCACAGGCTGCCACCGTCTCCGGCACGGTGACCAACAAAACCACGGGCAAGCCCGCCGCGGGCGACGCCGTGGTGCTGCTCGATGTGCAGGCCAACATGGGCGAAGCCGCGCACGCCACGACCGACGCCAAGGGGCACTACACCCTGAACATGCCCGCCAGCGGGCCCTATCTGATTCGCGTCACGCACCAGGGCGCGGGCTACTTCATCGCCGCGCCCCAGGGCGGCGGTCAGGGCGACATCGCCGTCTACGATGTGGCTGCCAAGGTGAAAGGCGTCTCCATCGAGGCCGATGTGATCGAGGCGGAAACCAGCAACGGCCAGTTGCAGATCGAGGAGCGCTACTTTGTGCACAACACCAGTTCGCCGCCAACCACGCAGTGGAGCCAGAAGTCGTTCTCGATCGTTCTGCCGGCCGATGCTACGGTGGCCGACGTAGGCGCGCAGCGGCCGAATGGACTGCCCACCAGCGTCAAGCTCGATCCAGATGGGCCGAAGGGACATTATTCGTTCAACTTCCCCATCCAGCCCGATGACGGCGACAAAGACACCATGTTCCAGATCAGCTACACCGTGCCCTACACGAGCGGAAGCTATGCGTTCAAGGCGCAGGAGTCGCTGCCGGCACAGAATGTGGCCGTGTTGCTGCCCAAGAGCATGAGCCTGGCCGGCGGCGCGGGCGCCTTCTTCAATTCCGTGAACGCCGATCCCGGCGTGCAGACCTTTCTGGCCAAGAACGTGGCCGCCGACAAACCCATTGAGTTCACCATCTCCGGCACCGGGCAAATTCCGCGCGAGGCCCAGGGGGGTGCACAGAGCGGCGGCCAGGCCACGGACGCCACCGCCAGTGCCCCCGGCGGCGGCATCGGCGCTCCCATCGACACGCCCGATCCGCTGAGCAAATACAAGTGGTGGATCCTGGGTGGGCTTGCCCTGCTGTTGGCTGCCGCCGCGGCCTTTCTGCTGCGCAAACCGGAGATGGCGGTGGCTGGCGCGCCAGGCGTAAGCGTTCCCGGTGGTGCGGTTCCATCGGGAGGAGCGGTGTACGCAGCGCCCTCCACACCCGCAGCCAAGAAGACGGCCTTGCTGAGCGCGCTCAAGGAAGAACTGTTCGCGCTCGAAAGCGAGAAGCTCTCCGACACCATTTCGCCGGTAGAATACGCGGAAGCTAAGGCGGCGCTGGAAACGGTGCTGAAAAGGGCATTGCGGAAGAGCTGAAAACAGAGATCAGGGATCTCATCTTGCGGCGCATCGGTTTCCGGTGCGCCGCTTGGCCGTTGGAGAAGCCTCCATGATCGCTGACGCGTGACCCCTGACCCGTGACCCCTGATCCCTGATCCCTGTTCGCTGTCCCGCTATGCGAGAATAGAGTCGTTGGGAGGTGATCCTATGAATGGCTTCAAGACCACCATCCTTCTGACTCTCCTCACATTGCTGCTGATGCTGGCCGGGGAATACCTTGGCGGCGAGAACGGGATGATCCTCGCTTTCGTCATCGCGGCAGCCACCAACTTCTTCGGCTATTTCTACTCCGACAAAATTGCGCTGGCCATGTACCGGGCGCAACCAGTGACGCGCGAGGAGTTACCAAGAGCCTACGAAGTTGTGGAACGGCTGACACAGCGTGCCGGCCTCCCCATGCCGAAAATTTACGTCATCCCCGCCGAATCGCCCAACGCATTCGCCACGGGGCGCAATCCCAGCCATGCCTCGGTCGCCATCACTCACGGCATTCTGGCGCTGCTCAACGACGAGGAACTCGAAGGCGTGCTGGCGCATGAGCTTAGCCATGTGCGCAACCTCGACATCCTCACCAGTTCGATCGCGGCAACGCTGGCCGGGGCCATCACCATCCTGGCGCGAATGGCCTTCTGGTTCGAGGCCTTCGGGGGCATGGGCGGCGGTGGACGGCGCGATCGCGAGGGCGGCGGGATGAGCGCGCTGATCATGCTGCTGCTGGCCCCGCTGGCGGCGGTATTGATTCAGCTCTGGGTTTCGCGCACCCGCGAGTACGAGGCCGATGCCAGCGGCGCTCATCTCACTGGAAATCCCTACGCGCTGGCCAGCGCGCTCGAAAAGATTTCAGCGGCTAGCCGCCATTTGCCGCTGGCGGCCTCGCCCTGCACTGCGCACCTGTTCATCGTGGCGCCTCTGATTTCCGGCGAGATGTTGGCCAATCTCTTCTCCACGCACCCACCGATCGCCAAGCGCATTGAGCGCCTAATCGGCCGGCCCTCAATGCATGCGCTGACCAGCCAGGAATAGACTTGCGGCACGCGCGGAAGGTGGTCGCTGCCGAAGGGAGGAGAATGGCATGTGTGACTTGAATCACATGCACACGCGCACCGGGGAGATACCTTTTAGTTGCGGGAGGACACAAAAACTCTCACCGCTGTTCGCTTGCGAAGGAAACGAATCACAACCAATATGGCCTCCCGGACTCCAATTACAGTAAAGAATGAGCTCAAGACGAGCCAAGTGTTCAGGGCTGGCCAACAAAGAAACTGCAAACCCGGATTCTGGTATCAGGCATTTTTTGATCGAAACGCAGGCGCTGCTGCTTCTCCAGGCGCGCTGCGACGAGGGCCCACCACAGATTGAGGCACGAATTCCCCGGTGCATGCACGTTTGCGGCGCCAGCACGCCCAACGCCCTTATTGCACCTCTGACAACCGTGGCGGAGGTTCCAGTAGTTCTCCGCGACAACCAACACTTCTGCCGAGCGGGGGACGAACGTCCGCTTGGAACGAAGAGGGTGAGTTATGCAAAAAACCTTGCGAATTTTATCGTTGTGTTCTTTTCTTGTCAGTGTCCATTATGCCCACGCGGTTCCCAGTTTTGCCCGGCAGACGGGACTTTCCTGCAACGCGTGTCATACCGCTCCGCCGGAACTTACCGCTTTCGGCCGCAACTTTAAACTGCGCGGATATGTCCTGACGGACATGACCGCCAAGGACAAGGTAGGCAACGCCAAGGATCTGCTGCTGTCCAAATACATTCCCGTCGCGGTCATGATGCTGATGTCCAACACGGCGTATCAGTCCAACCAGCCGGCCAGTCAGAACAACTCGGCTGGCTTCCCGCAGCAGTTAAGCATCTTCTTTGCCGGCGGCTTCGCGAGCCACTTCGGCGGGATGGCGCAAGTGACCTATACCCACGCTGACGATCATTTCGGCATGGATAACACCGACCTGCGCTACGCCAACCAGACCAAGCTCCGCGGCAAGGACTTCTGGTACGGCGTCACGGTCAACAATAACCCGACCGTGGAAGACGTCTGGAACAGCACGCCCGCCTGGGGATTCCCATGGATTTCCACGGCTTCCGGCGTGGCCCCGATTGCCTCGCCGGTCATCAACGGGGCACTTGGACAGGACGTGGCGGGAGTAGGTGGCTACGGTCTTTGGAATAATCATCTCTATGCGGACGTAACGCTGTATCGCTCCGAGCATGCGGGGGCTCCGACACCGGTGACGGGAACGGGTCAGCCCTTTAACATCAGCGGCACGGCTCCCTACTGGCGAGCGGCCTGGCAACAGACCTGGGGAGCCAACTATCTTGAGGTTGGCACGTATGGAATCTATGTGAACAGTTTTCCCGACGCGGTGTCGGGACCGGAGGACCGCTACGTTGATCCCTCGCTCGACTTCCAGTACGAGCGGCCGTTCGGGCCGAATCTTCTGGATGTACACGGAACCTGGATTCACGAAAAATCGAATCTCGGCGCCACTTACCAGGCCGGCGGCGCAAGCTCCGCCGCCAACCACCTGAACACTTTCAAGCTGGACAGCACCTATCACTGGAGGACCAGGTACACTGCGACCGGCGCGATCTTCTCGACCACCGGCAACAGTGACCCTTTGCTCTACGCGCCAGCGCCACTCACCGGCAGCAATAACGGCAATCCGGATACGAACGGATACATCGCGCAGGTCGCCTTCTGGCCCGTGCAAAACATCGACATCGACTTCAATTACACCGGGTACTTGAAATTCAACGGCGCGACGACCAATTACGATGGCGCCATGCGCAATGCTTCCGACAACAACACGGCCTATCTAGCCCTGTGGCTGAATTTCTAGGAGAGTACCGTGAAACAGGAGATTCACAGCACGAACATCGAGAACAAAGATGTCATTATCATCAACCGGCGCTCCTTCTTCGGCGCGCTGCTGGCCATCGGCTCGGCGGGCATGGGCGCCATTCTGGCCGTGCCCGTGCTGCGCTACATTCTCTACCCTCTTTACACCAAGGGCGCGGAAAACGAATGGTCCGAAGTGGGCAAGGTGGACGACTTCACCCCTCTCGCTTCCCCGGTCCGCAAGACCATTACCTTCGCGCAGCTCGATGGATGGCGTAAGGTGGTCTCGGCGCAGTCGGTCTACGTAAACCGCTTGGCCGATGACCAGTTCGAAGTGTTCTCCGCCATCTGCCCGCACCTGGGATGCAGCATCTCCTGGCAGCAGAATGCGGGCGACTTCTTCTGCCCCTGCCATGGAAGCGTTTTTGCACCCGATGGAAAGGTCGTGCAGGGCCCGGCGCCACGGGGAATGGACACCCTGCCCACGCGCGTTCAGAACGGCAAGCTGCAGGTCCATTTTGAGTTTTTCCGCGAGGATGTGCCGAACAAAGAACAAATGAGTTAACCGCTTCTAGGGGGAAATGCTGTGCACAACGAAGAAAAGAATCACTCCGCAGACCCAGCCAGCGGGAGCCTCGGCAAGCGGATCTTCCACTGGATGGATCGGCGCGCCGGCGTAGACAAGCTGATGAAGGAATCGCTGGATGAGCCGATTCCGGGCGGTGCGCGCTTTGCCTACGTCTTCGGCTCCGGTCTGCTCTTCATCTTCATCTCGCAGATCATCACCGGCCTCTGCCTGGCGCTCTACTACGTGCCTTCGGCAGAGACCGCTCACACCAGCGTCGCCTACATCACCAAAAAGGTGGCCGCCGGTGCGTTCCTGCGCAGCCTTCACTACTACGGATCGAGCGCGATGATTATCGTGCTGGCCCTGCACTTTCTGCAGACTTTCCTCTACGGGTCGTTCAAGGGGCGGCGCGAACTGCTGTGGATCTCCGGCGCCACCCTCTCGCTCCTGGTTCTGGGCATGGGCTTCACCGGCTACCTGCTGCCCTGGGATCAGAAAGCCTACTTTGCCACCGCCGTCGGCACCAACATCGTCGGACAGGTGCCC
>JAJZNH010000968.1:3954-6858 GCA_021811745.1 Acidobacteriota bacterium | reverse complement strand
TTGAAAGTCTGATCGGTTTCCTGCAGGCTTCTCAGGTAGTGGTGCAGTCCGTTTTGCGAAACCAGGCTCGCAAGCTCCACTGCCCGCGGCTGCAGCTCGCGGAGCAAGCCGGCTACTGGACTCAAGCTGGTCACAATCTCGGCGATCAGGGCAGACCCTCCACGGTGGGAATACCAAAATTGTACGCGAAATAATCAGGAACAGCGGAGACGGAGAACAACCTGCAACTCGCTGAAAGCCCTGGTTTCCCCTCACCCAGAAAACCTAAATGGCCCATTCTGGACATCTCCTCACCCTCTGCAACAGATGCCGACCAGCGCCAAATTCAAGGCGGAAGGAGCCTTCTGTATTCTCTTATTCTTCGCCATCCTCAAGCGTATCCATAAACATGATTCTGAGAGTCTCTTTTTTGAGATACACCACTCAACCAACCACAGCCCCCGTCCTCCCTCAAGTTGCGGCGGCCCATGCCCCAGGCGTAAGGTGAGCAGAGGCGGAGGATTATGTCCACTCTCACCGCGTCCGCAGTCATTCCCGCTGCCGGCGGCAGCTTCCTTCTTGAAACCCGCACAACATCTGAAGTTTTTACCCCCGAGGATCTCAGCGAAGAGCAGCGCCAGATCGCCGCCACTGCCGACCAGTTTGCCCGCGAAGAGATCTTGCCCGCTGCGGAGGCGATCGAGGCCAAGGAGCCGGGCGTTGTGCCGGAACTGCTGCGCAAGGCCGCGGCGCTGGGATTTACTGCCGTTGACATTCCCGAGGAATACGGAGGCATGGGGATGGACCTGACCAGTGCCACCGTGATTACCGACCATTTGTCGGTGCTGGCGAGTTTTTCGACAGCATTTGGCGCCCATACCGGTATCGCCACATTGCCACTGGTCTGGTATGGAACCGAGGAGCAGAAGCAGCGCTACCTGCCGCGGCTTGCTTCGTGCGAGCTGATCGGCGCTTATGGGCTCTCCGAGGCCAGCTCCGGCTCCGACGCCATGAATATTCGCAGCCGTGCAGCCCTTTCCGCTGACGGCGCTCATTACGTCCTCAACGGCGAAAAGCATTGGCTCACCAACGGCGGCATCGCGGGGCTGTATACGGTCTTTGCCAAGATCGACGGCGAGAAGTTTTCAGCCTTTCTGGTGGAGCGGGAGACACCGGGCCTGAACCCGGGCGCGGAAGAACACAAACTGGGCATTCGCGGCTCGTCGACCTGTCCGCTGGTGCTCGAGGATTGCCGGATACCCGCGGAGAATCTGCTGGGCGAGGCTGGCAAGGGCCACCATATCGCCTTCAACGTATTGAACATGGGACGCTTCAAGCTCGGTGTGGCCTGTGTGGGCGGCGCGCGTGGCGCGCTGGCGCACATGATTCGCTACGCCAAAGAGCGCCAGGCATTCGGCAAGGCGATCGCGGAATTCGGCCTGATCCAGCGCAAAATTTCCACCGCCTCTGCGCGGCTCTACGCCACTGAAAGCATGGCTTATCGCACCGTCGGCATGATCGATGCCAGCCTGGCCGCGCTTGGCGAAGATCGCGCGCACAATGCGCGGGAGATCCAGCGCCGCATCGAGGAATACGCCGTCGAGTGTTCCATCCTGAAGGTCTACGGCTCGGAGATGTTGAGCTTCGTTGCCGACGAACTGGTGGCCACCATGGGCGGTTACGGATACGTGGAAGAGTATCCGGCCGAGCGCACCTATCGTGACGCGCGCATCAACCGCATCTTCGAGGGCACCAACGAGATCAATCGGCTCATCATCACCGGCTGGCTCATGAAGCGGGCAATGACCGGAAAACTGCCGCTCGTACCAGCGATCAAAAAGGTGATGGACGAGGTGACGCAGCCGCCGTCATTCAATTTTGGAAGTGATGGCGATGCGCTGCTGGGCCGCGAAACTGCCGTGTTGGCCTCAGTGAAAAAGATCGCACTCTTCGCGGCTGGCGTAGCCAGCCAGCGGTTCATGACCGAACTGCAGGAGCAGCAGGAGGTCATGGCGGATCTGGCTGACATCATCATGCAGGCCTATGCATTGGAGTCGGCGCTGCTGCGCGCAAAGAAGCTGGCCCAGACCGGACGCGGCACAGCCGGCGTAGCTGCCGCCATGACCAGCCTGCTGGCGGACGAAAATATGGGCGTGGCCGAGCAGGCAGCGCGGCGCGTGCTGGCGGCCTGCGGTGAGGGCGATCTGTTGAGCACTCAATTGGCGATTCTGCGGCGGCTGGCGCGCTTCACTCCGGTCGATACGGTGCAGTTGAGCCGGAGCGTGGCCCACCAGGCGGCGGAGCTGGAGCGTTATCCGATTTAGCAAGCCCGTGCATTTGAGTACATAATGATTACAACTCAACACAGCTTTGTAGCTAAATTTTTGTAACTGAACGGGTAACTCAAGGCAGAGAGAAGATTCACCGCCTGTAACTTCGAAGACTCGGGCGGTGCCAGCAATCTCGCGAAATTGATTGCAAGAGAAATATGCCCGCGCGTCGAGAGGCGTCCGGGCACGTTCGTTTGTGACAGGTTCTAACGCGATCATGCATACCGTTCGACTTGAGCGTCCAGGGCAGAAGAACTTCATCGCTTTTGTGAACGATGTCAGCCAGGGGCGGAACGCCGGGAGATAGCTTGCAGGGCTGCGGCATGCCGCCTGACTACGGACAAACATGCTAATATCGAACCTCAAGGAGCCGGCTATCCTGTAACTGAACGCGCCGAATCGGCACTATGATCCTTTATCTGATGCGCCATGCCAATGCCGGAATGCCTCGCGAAAACCCCACTCTCGATGCAAAGCGTGGCCTGATCAAGGAAGGCAAGGAACAGTGCATGCTGATGGCGCGCGTGCTGAACGCGTTGAAGGCGCCGGTCGAGGTAATCGTCTCCAGCCCTCTTAAGCGCGCCTTGCAGACCGC
>JAJZNH010000968.1:0-3944 GCA_021811745.1 Acidobacteriota bacterium | reverse complement strand
CGGCAAGGTGGAGATTAGCCCGGCGCTGGGTCTGGACGCCGACTACGCGGCCTTCCAGCGCCTGCTGGCAAAGTACTCTGAAACCGAGGGCGTGCTGGCGGTCGGCCATAATCCCAACCTTTTCCAGTTCCTGGGCAGGCTGATCTCAAACAATGGAGGCGTTGCCGTGCGCATGCGCAAGGCGTCCATTGCGCGTGTCGATATGGATCGCCATCCCCCGCTGTTGCAGTGGCTCATTGATCCGCGGACGGCCCGGGCCATCTATGCCAGCGTCGGAAAGAGTTCGCGCCCGAAGACCTCGCGGAAGTAGCCGGCTTCCTTGCGCAGAGACCACAATTCCAACTCCGCGCCCGTTCGCCCCGGTTCCAGTTCCAGATAAACCCGCTTGGGATAGACCTTGACCGTGACTCGCAGAACGTCGCTGGCGCGGTCCTGGTTCAGAGCTTCGGCCAGCCGCAAAAGCACGATTGCCCGGTGCACGTTCTTATGCTCGTCGGCGGGGATATTGCGCAGTGCGCGGTCGCCTGGCTGCGGACGGCTCTTGCCCAGATAGCGGGCAATGGCTGAAACCATAGTCCGCTCCAGTTGCGTGTACCCGTAAAGCTCTGAGCTGGAGATGATGTACTGCGTGTGCCGGTGATGGCCCTGGTGGTTGATGAACTTGCCGGTATCGCGCAGCACGGCCGCCGCGGCCAGCCAGCCCTCATACTCCGGGGGCAGTTGATGCAGTGCTTTCAACTCGTGGAAGAGCTGCAGGGTATGGGCACGTACCGGCTCTGACTGGCGGAGATCCACGCCATAGCGCCGCGCCGTGCCCAGAACGCTTTCCCATCGCTCGTGTTCAAACTCGCGGTGAACGACGGCTCGCTCGTCCTGCGCCGCCAGCATCTGGAACAGGATGCCATCGCGCAATCCCAGCGGTGAATAGCGGAAGCCGGACAGTCCAAAGGTTTCCAGAAGCTCGGCAAAGACCTGCGCTCCGGCGACGACAATCTCCGCGCGTCTCGGGCCGATTCCGGGCACCGATTCGCGCTCCGGAAGTGACATTTTGGCAAGGCGGCCGGCCAGCTTGCGTACGTCCCGCGCGGTTGCCAGCCCAGCCATGGCCGTCGAACGGTACTGCGGACCCGCCTTTTCCGTGGATCGACTCACAGCGGCCTTTGCCGCAGATTTACCCGCGGCTTTGGCCAGCTTTGCGCTGTTCAAACACGCCGCGGAGAGTGCCGCAGCGGTGCCAGAAGTGGCGATCACCAGCGATACATGCTCAGGCTTGATCTTGCGATGCGCTCGCCTTAACTCACGGGCAATGAACTGCCGCATCCGCGCCAGCTCCTCGGGCGGCGCGGGATCATCCTCCAGGAACTGCTCTGTCAGCCTGACCGCACCCAGCGGCAGGCTGACGGTTTCCCTGATGCGCTTGTGCTCCGAGAGCGTAATCTCGCAGCTTCCGCCGCCCAGATCGAGCAGCAGCACGCGGCCGCCGGCTCCCGGCTCGGCGCTGGTCACACCCAGGTGAATCAGCCGTCCCTCTTCCAGGCCGGAGATGATCTCCATATTCCAACCGGTTTCCGCCTTCACCCACGCCTGAAAGGCCGCGCCGTTGCGCGCATCGCGCATGGCCGATGTAGCAACCACGCGGATCTGGTCGGCCCCGTGCGTCTGCACTGTGCGCTGGAAGCGCTTGAGCGCCCTGAGCGTAGTCGCCATCGCATCCGGCGACACAAGGCCGGACTCAAAGACGCTGGCGCCGAGCCGCGTGACCTCGCGATCCTCCGCAAGCGTCTTCAATTGGTGCGACACAACCCTGGCGATCTTCAGCCGGCAGGAGTTGGAGCCTATATCAATGGCGGCGAAAGTATGCATGATAATTCGCGGCACTCCCCGAACAGAGGATTTCTCTCTTCGGCCAAGATACACGACCGGGAAGCCTGCGGCATGGATGACCGTCATGTCGCGGAGCGGGGACCACTGCCGGCCGAAGGGGAATTCGCAGTAGTGATGGCGCAGGAATGCGGATCGTGATCCAGAGCGCTCCGGATACCCACTGCCGGTGGAATCGCGTACCCGATCTCAGGCGTAGCGCCGTTTCTCGTCCGCTGGCGGCAACGCTTCACCGCGCACGCTCAGCTTGGGCGGCAATGCTTCCAGCGAAGGCTGATTCACGGTGTCGTGCTTCAGCAGCTGCACCGTCGACTGGCGGCACTGCCCCAGCGCCTTTTCGAGCGACGACGCGGTCAGCGTCTTCACAAGATCAACCAGTCCGTCCTGCGTATCATGCTTTCCCATCGTTCTGGCTGCTACTGCACCCAGCATCTCCAGGTCGTGCCATTCGCCCACGGCAACCTGCATCTTCTTCAGCACGGCGGCCTGCTCTGCTACATGCGAACCCGCCGATGCGAACAGTTCAGCGAGGTAATTCGCGCGCTTGATGTCCTTGCGATACTCGTGCAGATTTTCGCCATTCAGCTCGGGATACTTCTCGGCCAGGCTGGAGACGAGTTTCGAAACCGCGTCTTCGGCGGCATCCTCGGAAAACAGCATTTGCGGCGCTTTCGCGGCCTCTATATCGGCGCTCAGCCGCTCCAGGCGAGGCAGCCGGTCCCTGATCTTTGCCACAAGGTTCCTGGCGGCGGTCTGGCGCCGCTTTTTGAGCTTCTGTTCGAGTTCGCCGATCTGCTTAAGGCAACGGCGGCTGAGCGCTACCTGGCTTTGGCTTGCTTCGCGAGTTGAGCCGCGCAGGCTGGCCAGCTTCCCCAGGAAGACGTCCGCTTCGC
The DNA here is from genome assembly GCA_021811745.1 of Acidobacteriota bacterium. The sequence continues at coordinate 1,170 of JAJZNH010000968.1, read as the reverse complement.
GCACCGGCTGCAGGGCACGGCGCAGCTTCTTTGCCTGCTTTCTCCAGCGTCTTGCCGCGCGCGCAGCAGCATCTTCCTGCGGACGTTCCCGCAACCCATACTCAAGTTCCACCTGGAGCCGCAGCGTAGCTACACGCAAGGCATGGACGCATTTGCGGCTGGGTTTGCGGCAGCATTGGCCAAGCAGTTCGCGCCAAGCATCCACCTTCCGCCGCCAATCCGGCTGGGCAACGACAGTAAGACACCCGCCGGGGGGAAGAGAACCGGACTTCATTGGATTGCAGCCTTTCTGACCCCATTTTGCACCATGAAGGACCCGGGAAGGAAAGGATTTGTGTAACCGGAGGGCGGTGTCCCGTTTATTGACGTCAATCGTAAACCCGGCTGGTATCCTGCTCTTATTGGAGATTGTCCGTCGACCGGAAGGCGAGGACATGGTCAACCGCATCCTGTCTTCCCGGGAAAGACGGCTCGCTGGTCATCTGAGGCGCAAAACCGGCGCCAGGGAGCCGGGCCCAGGCACACTTGCATCATGGTCTTCGAAGAAACGGGGCTCCGGAATCTGGATTCCGCCAGAGTGAACTAATGAGTAACGTCACGCATACACGCTTTCGCCCGCAGCCCGGGCCTTCGGCACCGACAACGTGGGTGCTCTTTGCGGCGATTTTTGCTGCTGTCTTTTTTGCCGCGCTGTTCAGGCCGCCCCTGCTGGACGACGTCGATGCGTCCCATGCGCAGGCCGCCCAGCACATTCTTGAGAGCGGTGACTGGGTAACGCTGCGGATTGACGGCATCCGCTACCTCGAAAAGCCACCCCTGCCGTACTGGCTGATGGCGGTGTCTTTTCGCATCTTTGGCGAGAACGTCTTTGCCAGCCACCTGCCCAACGCCCTGGCGATTCTGGGTCTTACCTGGCTGGCGTGGCTGTGGGGACGCCGCGCCTGGGGCGCCCGTGCCGGCCTTTATGCCGGACTCGCCGTTCTCACCGCCATGGGCACATTTCTCTTCACACGCTTCGACATACCCGAGGCGGTGCTCAGCTTCCTCTTTTTATTGGCACTCTATTGCCTGCTCACGGGCCTGGAGCTGAATCGTCCCGCACGCTTTTACGGTATGTGGGCGGCGCTGGCTCTGGCGTTGCTGGCCAAGGGCCTGATCGCGCCCGTCTTC
>JAJZNH010000378.1 GCA_021811745.1 Acidobacteriota bacterium | reverse complement strand
GCAGCTTCTGCGCGGTCACACGAAACGACGGTCCGGAGACGCTGACCGCCGCCACCGGGAAACGTTGCGCATCCAGCACCGGCACCGCAATGCAGCGCAGCCCCTCCTCCAACTCTTCGTCGTCCACTGCGTAGCCGCGGCGGCGCGTCTTGTCGAGCTCCGTGCGCAGCGCTTCGGGGGTGACGATGGTGCGGTGGGTGAGCCGCTCATAGCGCACGCGCTTGAGCACCTCGGCGGCGCGGTCCTCGGGCAGAAAGGCCAGAATTGCCTTGCCCACCGAGGTGCAGTGCACCGGGTTGCTGGCGCCGATCCGGGTAATCATGCGTACGGAGCGGGCCGGCTCGATCTTGTCGATATAGATCATGCGCGCCGCTTCGAGAATGCACAGGTGCGCGGTCTCCTCGGTCTCCGCCACCAGGCGGCGCAGGTGCGGCTGGGCGCGCTCGCGCAGATCGTACTGCTCGATGGCGCGGTTGCCGAAATCGAACAAGCGCAGGCCGAGTCGAAACTTGCCGTTCGAGGTGCGTTCCACCATGCGATGCCGCTCCAGAACCATCAGGAAGCGATGCGCGGTGCTTTTGTGCAACTGCAGCGATGACGCCACCTGGGCCAGTCCTAAAGGCGTATCGCTTTCGCCGAGCAGGTCGAGGACCGCAAAGGCGCGGTCGAGGGCTTGTACTTTATAGGTGCCTTGGGGAGCTGAGTCTCGCATAATGAACCTCTATGTCGTGTATTGATTACACGACCAGCCTCTCACATGATGAGATTCCCGTCAAGAGGTGAGACGCGCGGGCGCGCGGTAATCCGTCAGTACGAGGGGGCTTCGGCGTCGGGCACCGCGTCACCCTCCCCGGGGGCGAGGAAGAGATTGGCTTCGAGGCCATGCTGACGCGTGTAGAGGTCGTAGTAGCGTCCGCCCATGGCAAAGAGTTCGGCGTGATTGCCGCGCTCCACGACGCGGCCCTGCTCGACGACGAGGATCTGGTCGGCGCGGCGGATGGTGGAGAGGCGATGGGCGATGACGAAGGTGGTGCGGCCCTGCATGAGCTGTGCCAGGCCCGCCTGGATCATAGCCTCGGACTCGGAGTCGAGCGAGCTGGTGGCTTCATCGAGGATGAGGATGCGCGGCTCGGCAAGCAGCGCGCGCCCAATCGAGAGGCGCTGGCGCTGGCCCCCCGAAAGCTTGACGCCGCGTTCCCCCACGATGGTGTCGTAGCCCTCCGGGAAGCGCTCGGCAAACTCATCGATGCGGGCGGTGCGGCAGGCGGCGAGGAACTGCTCTTCCGTGGCGTCCGGACGCGAGAACATCACGTTTTCGCGGATGGAGCCGTCGAAGAGGAACGATTCCTGGAGAACGACACCGAGCTGCGAGCGGTAGGTGTGCAAGTCCACGGTGGCGAGGTCGGTGTCGTCGACGAGCACGCGGCCCCTGACCGGCGTGTGGAAGGCGCAGAGCAGGCTGATGATGGTCGACTTGCCGGAGCCGGAGGAGCCAACCAGCGCGGTGACGGTGCCGGGTTCGGCCTGGAAGCGAATGCCGTGCAGGATCGGCTTCTCCGGTTGATAGGCGAACTCGACGTCTTCAAACAGGACCGTGCCCTTTATGGTCGGCATCTGCACGGTTCGGCCCGGGGTCTGGTTTTCCTCGAGTTCGGCCATGATCTCGCGTGTGCGATCGAGGCCCGCGAAGGCCTCGGTCAATTGCGTGCCGATGCTCACGATCTGGAAGACGGGAGCGATCATGAAGGCGAGAAACATGTTGTAGCTGAAGTAGTCACCCACGGTCCAGGTGCGGTTGAGCACGGCATGTCCGCCGAGCCACATCACCAGCGCGGAGACCAGGCCCAGCACGGTGGTTGAAGCCGAAGAGAGCACGCTGGTCATGGTGAGCGACTTCATCACGTTTTGCAGCAGGCGTTCGACGCCGCCCGCGAAGACGTGGTGCTCGCGCTCCTCGGCGTGATAGCCCTTGATGACGCGCACGCCGCCGAGGGATTCGGTGAGCCGGCCAGTAACTTCGGCATTGATGCGCGCGCGTTCGCGGAAGATGGGGCGAATGACGCGGAAGCCGTATTGCAGCACCATGACAAATGAGCCGATGACGGCAAAGACCGTAACCGTGACGACGACGCTGCGGTGGAGCAGGTAAACAAAGGCAAGGACGGCGGTGAGCATGCCGCCGAGGAACTCCACCAGACCGGTGCCGATAAGGTTGCGCACGCCTTCAACGTCGCTCATGATGCGTGCGACAAGCGTGCCGGTGCGGTTCTCGTCGTAGTAGGCCACCGAAAGCAGGCCGACATGGCGCTGCACCTGGCGGCGCATCTCGGCGATGAGGCGCTGGCCGGCCTTGGAGAGCAGTTGGGTAAGCGAGAACGAGGTAATGGCCTGGACGATCATGGCGACGAAGACGAGAAGAATGATCCTGGGCAGCAGCTCGGGATGCGGGTTGCGCGGCGACAGGACCTTGTCGAGGAGAGGCTTGGAAGTGTAGGGCAGGACGAGGCCGGCGAGGCGGTTGACGGCCATCAGGGCCAGGCCTACGGCAATAAGACCCTTGCGCGGCCGGATGAGCGCCCAAATCTCCGGACCGATTTTCTTGAGACTAGGCCGATTCTTGGGGAGATTGCTTTGTCCCCCGCGCGCGCTCCGGCCTCCGTGCGGCATGCGCTCAGCGCGCATGCCCATGCCGAATCCCGCACCGCGGATGCCTCCCATGCGTTATTCCTGCCGTTCACGGCGGGCCTTGAGGAAGGTCTGCACGCTGAGGGCGACATAACTGAGCATGAGAAAGGCCATAATCGCCTTGTCCCATAGCGCGACCATGTCGGGATCGACGCCCTGCGAGCGAGCGCTGCCGTAACCCTGGATCGCCGTGACGAGGCCTCCCAAAAAGCCGATGACGCCAATGGTCACATTGATATGCATGAAGATTTTGCGGCGATGCTCACTGGGGCTGATGGCGAGGAAGCCTCCCAGTCCCAGGGCGAGGCCAAACCACATGGGGATCAACGCCGTGGGGTGGATGGCGCCGGTGTAGTAGTAACCCGCGACCCCCAGGGCGACCATAAGAAGCGCAAAAACTAAAGTCACTTTGGCCATGTCATAACCTCCTGTTTCTGCTGAACCAAGGATACCAGCAGGGAAACCGTGGGGCGGGCTTCACTGGAAACTTGAGGCGCAGCGCGGAGATGTCGCTGCCCAGCGGGACGAAAACGCAGGCGTGGAAGAACCGGCCCACTCCCAGCAATGCGGCAGAGAGAGTCTCCGCCGCATCGGGGAATCAAGGCTGAACCAATCAGCGCTGGATCCGCGCCGAGCCGCCCTTGGCGAAGGCGCGCACCTGGTCGAGCGTAGCCATCGTCGTGTCGCCGGGGAAGGTGGTGAGCAGCGCGCCGTGGGCCCAGCCCAGCTTAAGAGCTTCTTCGGGTTCGGCGCCGCTAAGCAGGCCATAGAAGAACCCGGCCGCGAAGCCATCGCCGCCGCCCACGCGGTCGTAGACGTCGAGCTCGGCGGTGGGCGCGCTGTAACTCTTGCCGTCGACCCAGGCCACGGCGCTCCAGCTATGCCGGTTGGTGGAGTGGACTTCGCGCAGCGTGGTGGCGACGATTTTGGCCTTGGGCAACTTTTGGCGCACGCGGTCGATCATTTCGAAGAAGGCGCCGGCGTCGAGCTTCGATTTGGCCGTAACGACTTCAGGACCGGGAATGCCGAGACCCTTCTGCAGATCCTCTTCGTTGCCGACCAGGACATCGACGTTTTCGACGATTTTGCCCAGTGTTTCCACCGCCGTGTCGATGCCGCCGGAGAGCTTCCAGAGCTTCTCGCGGAAGTTCAGGTCGAACGAAGTGACGGCGCCGGCGGTCTTGGCTTCCTTCATCATTTCGGCAGCGAGTGCGGCAGTGGTTGGTGAAAGCGCCGCAAACAGGCCGCCGCAGTGTACCCAGCGCACGCCAACAGAGAAGATCTTCTTCCAGTCGAAATCGCCGGGCCTGAGCATGGCGGCGGCTTCATTGGCGCGGTTATAGAACACCACGGGCGGGCGGACGCCGAAGCCTTGGTCGCTGTACACGGCCGCCATATTGGGGCCGGTGGCGCCGTTGTGTTCAAAGTACTTGTAGATGGGTTTGACGCCCATGGCGCGCACCCGCTCGGCGATCAGATCGCCGATGGGGTAGTTCACCATGGCCGAAACGATCGCCGATTTCATCTGAAAGCAGTCGGCGAGGTTAGCGGCCACGTTGAATTCGCCGCCGCTCACGTGAATTCTGCATTCTGTGGCCTTGCGGAAGGGAATGATCCCGGGATCGAGACGATGGATCAGGCCTCCCAGGCCAAGAAAGTCCAGTTCTCCTTCTTCGCGGATGTTCAAACCGTAACGCATTGCTTGCTCCTTACTTGGTTGCGTCGCTCAGATTGGAGGTTTTAAAAAAAAACGAGAAACAACTCAGCTTTAACCCGCGCGGGCCGCGAGGTGCTTCATGTCGGAAAGCACCTGGTCGGGCGTCCACTGGTTGCCGGGATAGAACTGCGCAACCTTGCCGTCGGCCCCGATCAGCGTGGTGGAGAGTGTGTGGGTTATGGTGCCGTTCGGACCCTGTGAGTAGCCGACGTCGAAATACAAAGCCATTTTCTTGAGTTCGGCATCCGAAGGAACCCCAAACTCGAGGTGGTTGAACGCACTCTTCGCATCGCTGCCCACGTACTCGGCCCCGTAGGCGCGAAGCCGCGCCGGCGTGTCGTGCACGGGATCGAAGCTCACGCATAGCAGATGCGTTTTTCTGTACAGCGCCGGATCGGCCTTGAGGTTGTTGTCAATCACCGCGAAGTTGTGCGTCACCAGCGGACAGAAGTTTGGCTGAGGGCAGCGGGTGTAGATGAAGGTGATCAGCAGCGCTTTGCCGCGAAACCGATTCAGATGAATGGTGCGCCCGTCCTGGTTGCGGAGCGTGAAGTCGGGCACAGCATCGCCCGGGGCCGGCACGTGATAGACGGAAGCAGGCTTGTAGTCGGGCTTGCCCTGCGCAACGACGACAAGGTGATCAAGCAGGATGGAGTCGTCGGCACCCTGTGAGACCAGCACATCGGCGGTAATCGTGTCGCCGGGGTGCAGGTCGCTCATGATGCCCGGGTTCTTCAGCTTGTAGGGCATCACCATGGCATCCATGTAGCCGGGGATGGCTTCGCCATCCACCGTTAATTCACCCGTTGCCGGATTGGCGGCCACAATTTTGCCGCGCAGGTGGTAGACCTTGACGTTGGAAGCAACTGCGGACTCCGCTTGGGGCTGGGAGCTGGAATGGCAGCCGGCAAGCGCAAACACGGCAAGAAAAGCGCTGGCAATGAAGAGACGCATTTGTTTCCAGTGTACTCCAGCGGAGTCAAGTGGACTGACCACTGCAGAGGGCCTATGGCGCGAGCCGTTCGGCTGGGATATAACGCAGAAATGAGCAATGTGGGGGGCGGGACGGCTGCGGCCGAAATCGACATCTGGTTGCGCGGTGGCGGAGCGGTGATAGCGGCCAGCGAGCGTGCGGCGCGTGCTCGTGCCGAAGCCTTTCATGCGGGCCGCCGGGGCGAAGGGCTGACTGCCTGGCCGGCGCCGCAAATCCAGCACTGGCAGAGTTTTGTGCGCAGCGCGTGGGAGGCGCGCCGGGGCGATGACCGGTTGGTCATGAACCCTCTCCAGGAAAAGGCGCTGTGGGCGGAAATCGTGGGTGCCGAGCAGGCACCCACGGTGCTGCTCGAAGCTTCGCGGCAGCGGCTGGCGGAGATGGCCATGGAAGCGCATGCGCTGCTCTGCGCCTATGCGCCGCGGTTCCCGACCCCGAAGGAGCGAAGCGGGTGGCAGCAGGATGCGGCGGCGTTCAGCAACTGGCTGACGGAGTTTGACTCGGCCTGCCGCGCTCAGCGCCTGCTGAGCGCGGCACAGTTGCCGTTGGAGCTGCTGGCGGCGCTGGAGGAAGACATAGCCGCTCAGTTGCCACTGCTGCTTGTTGGCTTCGATCGCCTGTTACCCATCCAACGCAGAGTCTTTGATGCCTGGGGAGAAACGTGCGTGGCGGCTGCCGGGAAGCCGGCGCCGGAAATCGCGTTTTATGCAGCCGCGAGCGAGCAGGCGGAGTTGGCTGCGTGCACGTTGTGGTGCAAGGCAAAGCTGGCGGCGAATCCGAATGCACGGTTGCTGGTGGTGACACAGGATGCTGCAACGCGCCGCGGCGAAATGGAACGCGCATTTCTCCGCTTCTGCGGCGGCGCCAAGCCGACCTTTGAGTTCTCACTTGGCGTTCCCTTGAGCAGCGTGGCGCTGGCACGCAGCGCTCAGCTGATGCTGCGCTGGCTCGATGGGGCCATTGAAGAGTGCGAAGTCGATTGGCTCTTTTCGAGTGGTTCCACGACGGCGAGCGAGCCTGAGCGGTACGCGCTTACCGGATTCATGCGCGGGCTGCGACGGCGCGGTGGGGAGCGCACGCGCTGGACCCTCGATGCGCTTCTTGCGCAGGATCGGCACTTGGAAATCCCAGTGGCGTGGCGGACGCGAGTGATTCAAGCAAAGCGCCTGCAGGCAGAGGCAGCACGGCGGCCGCAGGCAGCTTGGGTGTGGGCAGAGCTGGTTCCGCAGCTTCTTGAAGCAGCGGGCTGGCCCGGACCACAAGCTATGACGAGCGCAGAATTCCAGGCGCTGCGCCAGTGGCAGCAGACGCTGGATGCATGTGCTTCTCTGGGCTTCGACGGCCGGCGCATGAACTGGAGCGAGTTTGTGATTGCTCTGGGGCGTGCACTCGACGAGACGCTGTTTGCACCGGAGTCGCGGGAAGCGCCTATCCAGATTGCGGGTCCGGCAGAGTCCGCGGGCCTCAGCGCCG
>JAJZNH010000017.1:6185-6875 GCA_021811745.1 Acidobacteriota bacterium | reverse complement strand
GGACGGTTGCATCGCGCGCATCTTTGCGTTGCGGACCAAACCCATGAAGATACCATTCGCTGCCTGCGCTCTTGCCGCTCTGTCTTGTCTCACCCCGCTGTTGCCCGCGCAGCAGACCCCTGAGTCTTTCACAATCGACGCCACCACGCCTGCGCCGCCGGCTGAAACCGGATTCCTGCACCTTGGCGGCGTTTCGCCATCGCAGGGTCCGCTCGCCGTCAACAGCCGGTATCTCACCCTCGACGGCAAGCCTTTGCTGCCCGTTATGGGGGAGTTCCAGTTCTCGCGCTTCCCTGAAAAGTACTGGCAGGAAGAATTGCTCAAAATGAAGGCCGGCGGCGTCTCCATCGTCGCCGCCTACGTTTTCTGGATTCACCACGAAGAAATCGAGGACCAGTTCGACTGGGCCGGCCGCCGCGACCTGCGCCATTTTGTGGAGCTATGCGCGCAAAACGGGCTCTACGTTTATCTGCGCATCGGCCCCTGGGATCACGGCGAGGCACGCAACGGCGGCTTTCCCGATTGGCTGGTGAAGAAGAATATCCCCTTGCGCCGCAACGATCCGGAATATCTGAAGTACGTAGCCCGCTACTACGATCAGATCGGCGGCCAGATTCACGGCCTGCTCTGGCAGAATGGCGGGCCGATCATCGGTGTGCAGCTCGAGAATGAATACGGCGCCACGGGGCC
>JAJZNH010000017.1:0-6175 GCA_021811745.1 Acidobacteriota bacterium | reverse complement strand
CCCGGCGCGGGTTCCGAGCACATCGCGGAACTGCGGCGGCTGGCCCTGGCCGCGGGCATCGATCCGCCGCTCTTCTCCGTCACCGGCTGGCCCACGCGTAACTTTCCGCCGCACGAGTTTATCCCCTTCTTCGGCGGATACCCTGACACCTTCTGGCAGAGTTCAATTACAACCGAGCCGCCCAATCAGGTCTATCTCTTCGCCACCGACCGCGCGGTTGGCGATATGGGAGCCATGACTGCCGGTAAGCAGGCCGGCGCCTTCGACCTTCGCCACTACCCCTACTTCACAACCGAGCAGGGCGGCGGCATGGAAACCTCGTATCATCGCCGTCCGCTCATCCAGCCCGACGACATCGCCGCGCTCACACTCACCGGGCTTGGCTCGGGCATCAACCTCTACGGCTATTACATCTTTCAGGGCGGCGCCAATCCCGCCGGCAAGCTCACCACACTTCAGGAATCCACCACAACGGGCTACCCCAACGACCTGCCCGTCATCTCTTATGACTTCCAGGCGCCGCTCGGCGAATACGGGCAGGAGCGCGAGTCATTTCGCAAGATCAAGAGCCTGCACCTGTTCCTTCAATCTTTCGGCCCGGAGCTGGCCCGGATGGCTCCCTACGCTCCCAGCCGCAGACCAAAAGATGCGGCAGACCTGAGCATGGCTCGCATCATGCTGCGCGCCAACGGAGACAGCGGCTTCCTCTTCGTGAACAACTACGTGCGCGCATACTCGATGCCAGAGCGCCATGGATTCCAGGTGCACGTCAAGCTATCCTCCGGAACCATCGCGCTGCCACGCAAGCCCATCGACCTCCCCGCCAGCAGCTACTTCATCTGGCCCGTAAATCTCGACCTGGGCGCGGGTACACTGCGTTACAGCACGGCACAATTGCTCTCGCGGCTGGACAGTGCCGGCGAGCACACTTATTTCTTCTTCGCCGTTCCAGGCCTGCGCACAGAGTTCGCCTTCGACGCTGCCAGTGTCGCATCCGTCCGCGCCACCAGCGGAAGGGTCACACACGCAAACGGCAGCATTCTCGTCGAAAACCCCGCACCCGGCAAAGATACCTTGCTGCGAGTGCGCGGCCGTAATGGCCGCAGCGCGCGTATCGTGCTGCTGACCGAACCTGAGGCGGAGAATTTCTGGCGCGTCCCGGTGGGCGGCAAAGGTACCGCGCTGCTTTCTCCGGCACAGGTATTTGCGGCGGGCGACGGCGTACATCTGCGCTCATTCGACCCCTCGCACATCACAGCATCCATCTTTGCGCCCGGCGGCAAGGATGCAACGCGCTCGCTCTGGCGACAACGCGATTGGAAGATCGCTCGGCGCAAGATCGATTTCCAGTGGGTCACGATTCGCCAGGCTGCAGCCCGTCCCGCCCTGCGCATGGGTACGGTGAAGGGACGCAGCCACCCCATGCCCATCGCTCCTGACAACGCGGACTTTGCCAAAGCCGCGGCATGGTCGCTCACGGTTCCGGCGCAGCCTATGACCGGCCTCAGCGACATCTTCGTGCGCCTCCATTACGCCGGGGACGTGGCCCGTCTCTCCGAGAACGGCCGTCTGCTCGACGATGACTTCTACAATGGCCGCACCTGGGAAATCGGGCTCAAGCGCTTCCTGCCGCAAGCCTTCGGCAAGAAGCTGGAGGTGGAGGTGCTTCCTCTGCCGGGCAACGCGCTCATTTACCTGGACCCGACGGCGCGGGCGCAGTTGAATCCGCAGGGACAGACGGCCAAAGGCATGAGCGTGGAAGTGCTTCCTCAGTACGAAGTTGTGCTGCGCCCGTCCGCGCCGAGATAGGACTCAGAAACGCGCCGATTACTGCGATTTACCGCATCTCCGCTACAATGGAGAGTAAGTGAACTCTTGCCGAAGAGGTAAAGTGCCTTGCCGTTGTATGCGTATCGCTGTACCAAATGCGGTCATCGTTTTGAAAAGATCCAGAGTTTTAGCGCCGAGCCGGTGAAAGAGTGCCCGCAGTGCGGAGGCAAAGTGGAGCGCCCGCTGACGGCGCCCGGCCTGCAATTCAAAGGCTCCGGATGGTATGTCAATGACTACGCGCCCAAGAGCAGCGCGCCCGCCGGCGAATCCGCCCCCGCCGCAGCCAAGCCTGCTTCTGATGCAAAAGCCTCCGCGGCTTCTTCCGCACCCGCTGCCTCGCCGGCATCCGGATCTGCCTCGTAGGGCTGCGCCGTCTCCGTTCAAGCGACCCGTAAGCGCTGGCCTTCAGCTTGGGAACTGCCTGCAAAAGGCCTGCCGGAATTAAGCTTCGCCAGTACACTTTTATTATTGCGTCCTGATGATTCCGTGGTCTCCCGGGCCTCATCCGCGCCTGCGGACGAGATCCGGGGCTCCCAGGATCAAAGGTTCGATTACAGAATCGCGTGTTATAGCACCAGTACCTCACAGTCATGCCCCTGCTCGACCCCATCCCGTCGCCGGTCCCGCACGCCGATTGCGCTGCGCTTGAGTGGGAGCCGTTACTGGCCCTGGTAGCCGGATTCGCAGCCTCGCCGGCTGGCCGCGAAGCGATTCTCGCTCTTCACCCCTCCACCGATGAGGAATGGATCAGCCGCCAGCACCAGCTCACCGCCGAGGTGCGGCTGCTCCTTGAAGAGCAGGTCTCCGTTCCGCTGGGCGGCCTCTTCGATCCCACGCAGTTGGCCGCCAAAGCGCGAATTCCCGATGCAGCCCTGGAAGCGGCTGAGTTACAGGCCGTTGCGCGGCTGGCCAACGACGTTGCCGCCTGGCAGGCGCTACTGCGCGAGCCGCCGGCCCGGCTGGCCGGCAGGCTGCCGGGGCTCACCGCGCTCTCCGCCGCGCTCACCGCCAACCTGCGTCCTCTGGCCGAGTCCATCGAGCGCAAGATTCTGCCTGATGGCTCGCTCGCCGACGATGCCTCACCCGAACTGAACCGCATCCGCCGCGAGCAGGAGCGGCAGCAGCGGCTCATTGAGGAGTCTCTGCGCGCGGCCCTGCGCAAGCTCTCCGGCGAAGGCGCCACGCAGGATGACCTCATCACTATTCGCGGCGAGCGATTCGTCATTCCGGTCCGCAGCGAGTTGAAGCGACGCGTCTCCGGCGTGATTCATGGCGCCAGTTCCTCCGGGCAAACGGTCTACGTTGAGCCGCTCGAAACCATCGAGCAGAATAACGAGCTGGTGCGCCTGATTGAAGAGGAACAGGCCGAAATCCATCGTATCTTCGTAGCGCTCACCCGCCAGGTAGCCGGCTACGCGCAAGGCCTTGTGGAAGGCGCGCGCGTACTGGCCGCCGTCGACAGCCTGCTGGCCCGCGCCCGCTTTGCCCGCGACTACGACTGCGTGGGGCCAGCCTTCGGACAGGAGCAACTGCGCATCGAGCAGGCCCGCCACCCGCTGCTCGAAAAGCATCTGCGCTCCGCCGGAGCACGTCCCAACACCAGGGTCGTGCCGCTCACGCTGGAACTGACCTCCCAGACACGGCAGCTCATCGTCAGCGGCCCGAACACCGGCGGCAAAACCGTCGCGCTGAAAACCACCGCACTGCTGGCGATGATGGCGCAGGCCGGCTTGCCCGTGTCCGCCGCCGCGGCCAATTTCCCGGTCTTCACGGCCTTCCTGGCCGACATTGGCGACGCCCAATCCATCGAAGCCGAGCTTTCCACCTTTTCCGCGCACATCACCAATCTCGAACGGCTGTCGCGCCTGGCCGATGCACATTCGCTGGTGCTGCTCGACGAGCTTGGCTCGGCTACCGATCCCGAAGAGGGCTCGGCGTTGGCCGTGGCCGTTGCAAACTACTTTCTCGCCCGCGGCGCATGGTCGCTCATCTCCACGCACCACACCTCGCTCAAGGTTTACGCAGCCAACACGCCCGGCGTGCTTAACGCGGCAGCGGGCGTCGACGAAGTCACGCTGGTTCCCAATTATCAACTGCGCATGGGCGTGCCCGGCGCTTCAGCCGGCATCCTCACCGCCGAGCGGCTGGGCCTGAACGCCTCCATCATCGCCGGCGCGCGGGAGCGCCTCGGCTCGCAACAGGCCGACATCGCCCGCTTCCTCGACCGGCTGCATAAAGAGCTGGCGCAACTCGAAGACGAGCGCAAGGCGGCACGCCAGCAACAGTACGCGCTCAACCTGGAGCGGGCGCGGCTCGCGCGCGAGGGTGACACGGAGATGCGCAACCGCACCCGCGATCTTGAGGCCAAGCTGGCGTCGTTGCTCAAGGACTTCGAGTTCCAGATGCGCGAAAATGTCCGCGCCATCGAAGACCGCGCGGCTCAGCAGAAGTTGTCGAAAGAAGCCGAGCGCCGCATCCAGCGCCTGCGCCGCGAGTTTCAGGAAAGCTTCAACCAGGCCGTCGTCGCGCACCGTACCGGCGCCGATCAGGGCGACGCCAACGCGCAGCCACATATCCTGCGTCACATCGCCCCCGGCGACCGAGTACTCCTTAAATCCATGAACCGGATCGCCGTGGTGCAGCGCGAGGTGGAAAAGGACATCTTCGAAGTCGCGCTCGGGCCCATCAAGATGCGCGTGAGACGTGACGAATGCTCCGCGCCTTCATCCGCCGGAGCAGATTCCGGACGCGAAAGACACGACCCGCTCGCCGCAGCGCGCCGCCAAAAGGGCGTGCACGTCTCCGTCACCAGCGCCGGAACAGACGACATGCGCACGGAGATCAACCTCATCGGCCGCACAGTCGATGAAGCCACCGAGGAACTGGAAAAGTATCTTGACCGCGCCTTTCTCGCCGGCCTTCCGCGCGTGCGCGTCATCCACGGCCACGGAGCCGGCATCCTCCGCCGCGGCGTCCGCGAATTCCTCAAGAAGCACCCTCACGTCGCGGGCATTGAAGAAGCTCCGCAAAACGAAGGCGGCCAGGGAGCGACCCTTGTGGAGTTGCGCCAATGACGCCTGACCGCTTTGCTTCTGTCCCCCATGGGGGCCAGAAGCAAAACAACCCCAACCCAACAACCTTCCTGAGTAAGACGGAAGATCGAAAATGCGAAAAACTCTGGACACTACCCCGTCATCAGGCACGCGTGGTGAAGATCGACAAGGTACAGGAGAAGAGCTACGAGTAGCATTACGGAGCGGAACCCGTTCACCTTCCCAAGCGCGCCGAGAAGCTCTGGTTGGTGGTCATTGCCGGCTTCGGTGACCAGCCCATCCTGCTGCTCACCAACCTCAAACTGCGAGCGTGGCACTCGGAAAGAATCGCCCCGGACACGCAGCTTGCACTCGTTCTCGTCTGGTCGGATTAAGAAATTCCGGGGAAAGTCCTGATCAATTGCTGGTTGACATGGCAGGCACAAGAAACTTCTGCGGCTTCACCGGCGCAAGATCAATTACTCTATCCGGCAGGGATTGCGGCTGGTCTCACTCATCTTTCACAAACTTCACCGCTCCTGCCACGACAGCGCCATTCGCACGATTCGTTAGTTCCACATATGTCGGGTCATGGATAACTCCTATCATCCGCCACTCTCCTTGATCCTGAGTCTGATCTACTGGAAAGGATAGAGATCCACCTTTGAAATGAACTGTGTAGGCAGCGTCCGTAGCCTGTTTAATTCCCGATTCCTCAATAGATCCGTACCAAACCGAAATCTTATAGTCTCCGATCAACGGCGTGTCCGACCTCCAGATGGCAGAGGCGTCGGCTGGTCCAGACGGAGCCCAATAGGCAAATTTCCTGAAGTTATTTGACGCATGATCCAACGACCATGCTCGTCCGCTAAGTTGGAAATGCGGACCTCCTGGCGGGCTTATCATGAGACTGGGCAGTGACAGCGTCTTCAGAGCCCCGGAGTCACGCTGCTCAAGCACTGCGAGCGCCGGATTGTTCTTCCAGTCGGCGTAGGACCGCGCCTGTTCAATCATCTTCTGGATGTGCTTATCGAGCACGGCTTTCAATTCAGAAGCCTTTTGAGGTATCTGCGCGCAGACACTATGCAACTCCTGCGAATCCGTAGCTTCGTCGAAACATTGGATTGTCCCTGTGGGCATCGTCTCGATCACCTTGTACCGGTTGTCTCGAACCGAATACTGCGGCTTAAGATTCGTTTCCTCGGCGAACAAATATTGATGAGGCGCCTTGATCGATGAGCCCTCAATCACCGGCTTAAGGCTCACGCCATCGGCTTGCGCCGGTATCGGAAGATTCTCAAGGCTCATAATTG
>JAJZNH010000494.1 GCA_021811745.1 Acidobacteriota bacterium | reverse complement strand
TCTGGTTGGAATAGGCAAGGTGAAACTGGCCAAAGTGAACAAGCCGGGACGAGCGAATCGTCATCTCCCAAGCCTCGATAAGCGCTCCGTTAATGGCGATGGGAAAGAAGAGGTTGGACTCCCCAACGTTTGAATGGTCGAGGTAGTTGTTGGCGCGGGTTTCGAAGGTATCCACATCCAGGACCCAGCCTCGATACGGAATCTGGATGCCGAACTGGTGCTCCTCGTCACGCTCTGAGGGAAGCGGCACGAAGGTGTTTTCGCCATGTTGAGTGCTGAGGTAATTGAGGAAGGTGCCGGAAACCGTCTGCACCGGCGCGGGCTGAAAGAAGTGGCCGTAAAATCCGCGCAGAACCCAGTGGAGACGCGGAATTTCAACGGTGGCGCCGATGCGCGGGTAGGTCGCACTCTCATTCAGAGTGGCGCGATAGATGGAGAAGCGCATGCCCCCCAGGAGAGTGATGTAACGGCTGACGCGCAAATGATCGCCGAGGTAGAACTCGAGCAGGCCTGCGTTGGCGGCGGCGCTGGTATTGGGCACGGAGTTGGATGAATAGCTTTGGTTGTTGATGACCAGCCCAAAGAGGTCGTTCTCGTTCTGGAAGAAAGAATAGAGGCCGCCGGAGAGGTTGTTAGGGCCCAGGTCGGCATGGACATCGGCCTGCATTCCTCCATAGTTCGAGGTCTGGTACCATGTGGTGGCTACGGGGTAGTCGGTGGGGGGTGAGTCATAGTTGGCCTGGTTGAAGTGGTAGAAAGGCGCCGCCTCAATAAGCGCTTTCGGCGAAAAAGTATGAATCCAGTTCGCGATAGCGAAGACGTCGCGTTCGGTTTGAGTGTCGCGGAGTCCGTAGGAGCAATAGTAGTCGGAGGAGCACTCGTAGTCTGTTTGACTAGGATCGTAGGGAATCTGGAAGAAGTCCTGCCGCGCCTGCGCGTCGAGACGCAACTGGTCCTTCGGCGTCTGGTTACGGATGATCGAGACAAAGGCGCTCTGCGAGTTCGTCGCGTCATGATAGATGCCGGCCACTGGTGTCTCCAGCCCGTAGTTCGAGCGATAGCCATTGAAGCTCAGGTACCACGCAGTCGAGGCGGTGTGGTCCCCGAGCGCGAGTTGCGCTTCACCCGTGGCAAGGTTTCCGCCGGAAAGCAGCAGATCGGCGTCATGATCGAATTCAAAGCCATTGCGGGGCAGGACATTGAAGACACCGTAGGTGCGGTCGCCAATGCTCGGCCCGTAGCTTCCGCGCTGGGTTTCCAACTGGTCGATGTCCTTCGGGTCGATTTGCGGTCCCAGGTTGGAGGCGATTTTGGTGTTGGGAATCTCAACGCCGTCGATGAGCCAACTGGTCTGGTGACCGCCGCGTACGTGGAGCATGTCATGTGACATATAGGCGCCCGGGACGTAATCGGTAATCATCTCCATACCAATGGTGCGGCTGGCGCCGGGAGTTTCGGCGATCATCTTGCGTGTGACGAGAGTGGTGGGAGTCACCGTATCGATCGCATTCGAGGAAGCATGCACAACAACAGATTGTGTCGCAGCCCCCAGATCCAGCGGAACATGCAGGACGGGGTTGGTTCCCGAAACAATCGTGAGCAACTGCGTAGACTCAGCGAAACCGGCTGCCGACACGGTCAGGCGGTAGACGCCGATCGGCGTATTGGCAAGATCAAACTCACCGTTGGAGCCGGTGACGGCGTGAAGCACAAAATCCGAATCCGTAGCCTGAAGCGTCACGGATGCGCCTGCGATGGGGCGGTGCTGGGGATCGTGAACGACGCCATGCACGGCAGCAAAAACCGAGCCCAGCGCCGGAACGGCCGCGGCGAGCAGCAGAGCCGCGGAAAAGCAAGGATAAAAGCGCATGAACGAACCTCAGAAGACAAACGTGCTAAAGCTCAACCAACGACTGCGGGGGAAAACCGCGGCTCGGGAAACCGAACCGGCACGGAGAGGCAGACGAGGAGGCACCTGAAGGACCAGGGCGAAGGTGACACCCGTCGGGGCATTCAGAAGATCCGGGCGGAGAAGCTGAAGGACAAGGTCTAATACCGCGTCTGTATGATTCTCTGGTCTCATCCGCCGCGGCGGACGAGACATGGGGAGTCCCACCAATCAGCGCATCTGCGGCGGTTCGCGATCCGCCGCGACGGATGCCGCCGATTAAGCCCACAGAATCAGCGCAGGTCTTTGCCCTTGTGGGAAGTCTATTCCTTCCATGTACGCTTTGCCGAGGCCTCCCTAGCCCATACCTCCCAGCTCGACGCATCATGTCGTGGCCCTGAGAAGCCCTCGCCTGCCAGGCAGTTCAGCTCAGGGCGGATGCCGGAGGTCCGCGTCCAGCGCAGATGTGGATGCGGTTGAGGCAGCGTGTGGCAGGTTCAGCGGCGGCGACACGCGCCTGCGTGAAAAGGCGGGGCAGACTGGCTGAAGTTGCCACCAGCGCATGCGGCGGCACGATCCAGGCTGCGGGATGCTGAGGATAGAACGGGCAGTGCGCGGGAGCGGTCAGCAGCGGAACACCGCCGGAAGCTGCCTCGGCCATCATGACGGCCATGCGCATCGATATGGCACAGTGATGCGCGCCGTTACGGCGGCAGCAGGGAGGCAGACCGGCATCGTCGCTGGCTGGAAGGGTCGCCGTCAGCGGCCCCAGCCCAAAAAACAGGACAAGCAAGATGGAGAGACCGCGCCGCATCTATGTACATGCTACAGGAGCGGCTGGATGCAAGCACGTATCCGGACCTGCACCACACCGCAGTCAGGTATCATCGACGTATAAGGAAATCTCATCCCCTTCATTCATCTGAAAGGAAATACAGGAGTCCCAAGTGAAAGGTTCCGAATCGCAGCCAGAGATCCCCGCTCAAGCCGCGCCGCAATCCGGCCTCCAATTCCCTCCACGGCAGCCGCTGCGCATTGCTCTCTTTGGCTTTGGGACGGTGGGCAGCTCGGTGGCGCGCATCCTGCTGGAGTCGCAGCCCCAGGGACTGGAACTGACGCACATTTTTAATCGCAATGTGGCACGTAAGCGGGTGGACTGGATACCGGCCAGGGTCGAGTGGACGGAAGAGGCCGATGAGGTTCTGGCCTCGAAGGATGTGGATGTCGTGGTAGAGCTGGCCGGCGGGCTCGATCCGGCGGGCAACTGGGTGCGCGAGGCGCTGGCCGCCGGCAAAAGTGTGGTGACGGCCAACAAGAAGCTGATTGCCTATCACGGCGTGGAACTGGAGCGGCTGGCCGCGAATCGGGGTGGTCACCTGAAATACGGCGCAGCGGTGGCCGGCGGGATTCCTGTGATTCCGGGGCTGGAGCAGGGGCTGGCGGGCGACCGCATCACGCGCATTGAGGGCATCCTGAACGGAACCTGCAACTTCATCCTGAGCAAGATGGACGAGGGCGCCGACTACGAGACGGTGCTGGCCACGGCGCAGGCCAAGGGCTATGCCGAGGCCGATCCCACGGAAGATGTGGGCGGGTTCGATGCACGCGCCAAGCTGGCGATACTGATGCGGCTGGCGCTGCGCGTGATCGTGGACCCGGAGGAGATTGTGCCGCAGGCCATTACGGCGGTCAAGGCCGTGGACTTCAGCTACGCGCGCGACCTGGGCTGCACCATCCGGCAGGTGGCGCGGGCCGAGCAGAATAACGGCAGCGTAGCGGCTACCGTTGGGCCCATGCTGGTGGACCTGCATTCGCCGATGGCGTGGTCCAGGGGCACGGAAAACATGGTCATTGTGAGCGGGCATTACGGCGGCGACGTTGTCTTCTCAGGCCACGGAGCGGGCGGCCATCCCACGGCGGTGGCTGTCGTCAGTGATCTGCTGGCCCTGGCGCACGGTTCGCGGCGCGTTGAGATTCCCTCAGCGCCGGCGAGCGTCACCGCGGAGTTCGAGGTTCCTCATTACATCAGATTCCTGGTCGCGGACCGGCCGGGGATTGTAGCCGCTATCACCGCGGCGCTGGCCAGGGAGCAGATCAACATTCGCGCCATTGTGCAGAAGTCGGGCTACCCGGCACAGGCGCTTCCCTTCGTGGTCACTGTGGAGCCGTGCAAATCGTCGGCGCTGGAACGGGCTCTGGCCAGCATCCGCACCCTCGACTGCCTGCTGGTCGAGCCGCTGGCACTGCAAATTCTGGAGTAGGAGCACAGGGACCAGGGGCCAGGATTCCTTTGTCGGGATTGGCGGCCGAATCCTATGTCGAAAATATAGGGGAAAACTACGGTGCGCCATTTTTGAAGAGATCGTCCGGGAGGTTAGGCAATGATCGGAAAGATTTACCGGTGCGAGATTTGTAATGCGGAGAGCGACAACCCAGTGCGCTGGATCGTGATCCACTGCAGCGACGCACAATTAACCGTGTTCAAGTGGACCAAGGAAGCCGCCGATGCTCCCCACGCCCGGCACTATTGCGGCGAAGCCCACGCCCAGGTTTACATCAGCCGCTGGTTTCAATCCTTCTGCGGTTAAGCCGACGTCCTATCCCCGGAGCCGGATCGGCGCGGGCCCGGTGGACTCGCGAACAACCAGTTCCGAAGCCATCACGATCTCTGTCGGAAACTCCGCAGCGCGGTTGGCAATGCGATCGAGCAGCACCCGCGCGCCGCGCTTGCCCATTTCCAGTAATGGCTGGCGAACCGTGGTGAGCGAGGGCGTGGCATAGGCTGCGGAGAGAATATCGTCGAAGCCCACTACGGAGACATCGGCGGGCACCGAGAGCCCGGCGTCTCTCAGGGCGCGAATGGCGCCGATAGCGGCAATATCGTTGAAGCAGAAGACGGCGGTGAAGTCGCGGGTCTTCTCGATCAGTGTCTGCATCGGCTTGTAGCCAATTTCAGGCGCCATGGGATGATGGCCGGTCTTCATCGACCAGCCCGCGGAGTCGATGCCGATGACGAGCGCCGCATCAACCTTGAGGCTCATGGCGCGCGCCTCATTCTGTATCGCCTGCCAACGAACCTCCGCGTCAGGAATCGCCCGTGGTCCGCGCATGAACGCAATGCGGCGATGGCCGAGTTCTTTGAGATGGGCAAGCGCCTGGCGGACGGCAAGATGATGGTCAAGAACGATGTTGGTCACATTTTCAGCCGCGCTGTGGGCAGAGATGGCCACCACCGGCACCGGCACGGCAAGCTGATCCGCCTGCGTATTGAGCAGCAGAAAACCGTCCACGGCCCGCTCCACCAGCATGTGCGCATACTGGTCAATCAGTTCGCTCTTCCAGTCATGACAGGCGGTAAAGTAGAAGTAGTGGGCGGCGCTGAATTCCTGCACAACGCCGCTCATGACCCGCGTGAAGTAGCCTTCGCTCAGGTCCGGGGCCAGCACGCCCACGCTCATCGAGCGGCTCTGGCGCAGCGACCGCGCAAAGTAGTTGGGCCTGTAATTCAGCCGCCTCGCTGCCTCGATGACACGATTCCTCGTCTCCTCGGGAATGGATCTGGCGGACGGCGAATTATTCAGGACCAGGGATACGGTGGTCTGCGAGAGATCAAGATGCTGGGCAAGCATCCGGAGGTTGACATGCCCCGGCGGCGTTGAGATCTTTCCCTTGGCCATGCTGGATTTGTAACACGTTTCTTAAGCCGAAAAAATAGCGGCACCATATAAATGCATCGATTTTTCTCCGCAGGCGTCCCGCCGTGCCTCCAAATTGCATTTCGATTACATCGCACCATTGAGATTCTCAAAATTGAAATTTTAGATTGTTAGAAGCGGGCTTTGAGGACATTTGTGCGGCCCGCTGGTATCTTGCCAGTCGATGGGTTTGCATCGGGTGCTTTAGTACCTTCTTGAAAATTTCGAGCCCGCGGCGAATTCAGAGGAGATCCTGATCGCCGGGCCTTGCCAGCCGCCGAAGTCATCAACGAACAGCGTTATCCCGAGTTTCATCAAGTTTCTTCATTTCCCCGCTTCCCCTTTTGAAGGAGAATCTTTGATGCCGATCGACGCCTATTCGAGATTTATCCGCTTGCTTCGCGGCTGGCTTCGCTTTCTGCCAGTTGTGATCCTCATGCTTTTCTGCGTGTTGCCTCTCACCGTTCTGGCTCAGATGGACCAGGGAACCATTACCGGTATGGTCCGGGACAAAACCGGTGCCGCCATCCCCCACGCCGCCGTCACACTCACCAGCACCGACACCGGCTTTGTCCTCAAGACCCGGAGCGATTCCAGCGGCATCTACAGTTTCCCGCCGGTCAAGGTCGGCAACTACAAAGTCAGCGCCGTCGCCCCTGGCTTCAGCACCACCACCCAGGAAAATATCCATGTCGACGTGCAGTCGCGCCTGAACATCGCGCTTGTGCTTGTGCCGGGCCGTGTCACCCAATCGATTACGGTCACCACGGCGCCACCGGCGCTTCAATCGCAGCAAAGCTCTGTTGGGCAAGTCATCAGCACGCGAACCATCAACGATCTGCCGCTGAACTCCCGAAACTGGGTCTACGCCGCGCAACTTGCTGCTGGTGTCACTCCCGGTGTTGGAGGGCGCGGCCTGGGTACCGGTGACTTTTCCGCCAATGGCCAGCGTCCTGAACAGAATGACTTCATCCTGGACGGCATTGACAACAACACGGGCGCCGCGGATTTTCTGAACGGATCGAGCTTCGTCGTCAAGCCCCCGCCGGATGCCCTCTCCGAATTCAACGTCCAGACCAGCGACTTCAGCGCCGAGTTCGGCCACTCGGCCGGCGCCGTCCTCAACGCCACCGTCAAGTCCGGCACCAACGCCATCCACGGCGACCTCTGGGAGTACGTGCGCAATACCGCCCTTGACGCCCGCGATTTCGACGCTCTGACCGTTCCTCCGTATCACCAGAACCAGTTCGGCGCCACACTCGGCGCGCCCATCCTCCGCAACCGCCTGTTCTTCTTCG
>JAJZNH010000829.1:5265-6894 GCA_021811745.1 Acidobacteriota bacterium | reverse complement strand
GAAGGCAGGCAAGCTGCTCCTGTTTGCGCACGGCTTCAACATCCACTTCAAGACCATCGTTCCGGATGCGGGCGTTGACGTCGGCCTGGCCGCGCCCAAGGCGCCGGGCCATCGCGTGCGAGAGGTCTTCACCGAGGGCGGGGGTGTGCCCGGCCTGATCGCGGTGCAGCAGAACCCGACCGGCAACGCCCATGCGCTCACTCTGAGCTACCTGAAGGGCATCGGCTGCACGCGCGCCGGGGTGCTCGAAACCACCTTCAAGGAAGAGACCGAGACCGACCTCTTCGGCGAGCAGACCGTGCTGTGCGGCGGCGTGAGCGCACTGATCAAGGCAGGCTTTGAGACGCTGGTCGAAGCTGGTTATCAGCCTGAGAGCGCCTACTTCGAGTGCCTGCATGAGCTCAAGCTGATCGTGGACCTGATCTACCGCGGCGGCCTGGCGTACATGCGCTACTCGATTTCCGACACCGCCGAGTGGGGCGACTACGTGAGCGGGCCGCGCGTGATCAACGAACAGAGCCGCAAGGCCATGAAGGAGATTCTCGCCGAGATTCAGGACGGCACCTTCGCCCGGCGCTTCCTGGCCGACCAGGCCTCGGGCCGCAAGGAGTTTCTAGCCTTCCGCGAAGCTGAAGCCAAGCATCCCGTTGAGGTCGTCGGCAAGCAACTGCGCGCGCAGATGCCGTTCCTCGATCCGGTGACGGTGGAAGAGGTCGCCAAGACGCGGTAATTCTTCGCGAAGCCACCAGGCGGCACTCAGCCTCCAGTTCCCCAGCAGCGAATGGGCCTGGAGGCTTTGCTTTTTGCGTGACAGCAATCCTTTTCCGATCAAAATTGGTTGGACGAAGAAGATGCCGGAAACGTAGAAAGCCGCATGGCTTTATCGCCGCCACGACTGCTCGATCTCTTCAAGCGAGTGGCCGCGCGTCTCTGGCAGGCGGAAGAAGAAGACCGCGGCCACCGCACAGATGCCGGCGTACACCGCGAAGGCCCCGGCCGCGCCGAGCGCGTGAATCAGCGTGAGGAAAGTGTTCGACACCAGGATGCAGCAGGCCCACAGCACCGACGTGGCGATCGACATGGCGCGGCCGCGGATGTTGGTGGGGAAGATTTCCGCGATGTAGACCCATGCGCCGGGACCGAGGCCGGTGGCGAAGGCGGCCACGTACAGCATGGTGCTGCCGACGATGAGCACAAAATGCGCGTGCGTCCTCTGGAACTCAAAGACCAGCAGGAGCAGCGCGCCAAACATGACGGATGCGGAGCCCCCAAGCAGGATGCGGCGGCCGATACGATCCATAATGGCCAGCGCGACGAGCGTGAAGGCGAAATTGGTGAGGCCGATCAGGATGTTGGCGGCGAAGGCGCGCCCGGCGCTGCCGCTGTTGGCATGGGCGACGAAGAGCAGCGAGCCGTAGTAGAGCACGGTGTTGATGCCGGTCACCTGCTGCAGCGCGGCGATGGCGACGGCGAGCACAAGCGGGCGCTTCATGCGTCGCAGCCAGCCGTGCGGAGGCTCCTCCTGCTCAATGGCGGCGCGGATCTCCTCGAACTGCTCCGAGCGCTGCGCTTCGCCGCCAATGGTTGCCAGCGCCGCGCCTGCTTCTTCAATGCGATGCTGCTTGATGA
>JAJZNH010000829.1:0-5255 GCA_021811745.1 Acidobacteriota bacterium | reverse complement strand
CAAAGCCGAGGCAAATCACGAAGGCCAGCGCGGGCAGTGCCGCGGAGCCGAACATCCAGCGCCAGGCCGCCGCCCCGGTGAATGAAAACGCCCAATTGGTGCAGTAGGCCACCAGGATGCCGGTGACGATCGCCGTCTGATTCAGGGTGACGATGCTGCCGCGCTTTTCGCGCGGTGACACTTCAGCCAGATAGAGAGGCGCAATTGTTGATGCCAGGCCGATGCCGAGTCCGCCGAGGAAGCGCGCCGTGAAGAACTCTGCGAGCGTGTGAGGAATGGCGGCGAAGATGGCAGAGACGAGGAAGAGCACGCCGCTGATGCGAAGTACCGAGCGGCGGCCATAGCGGTCGCTGAGCATCCCGGCGGCCATCGCCCCAAAGAAGCAGCCGTAAAGCAGGCTGCTGGCCGCGAACTCCACCTGTACCTCAGAAAGCCTGAAGTGGGCGCGCAGCGAGATCAGTGCGCCGTTGATGACCGCAGTATCGAACCCGAAGAGAAGGCCAGAGATGGCGCCGGTGAGCGCTACGCGGTAAATGGACCCGGAGCGAGGGGACGATTGCGGAGACAAGGAACGGGAACTCCTGCGCATCAAGGTGACTCGTCCCAGGGCTGGCCGAGAATGTATCCATTGGAGCGCGAGGCTCTGCAGGCTGTCAATGCGGCGGAATGCGTCGGCGCCCCGCATTTTGCCGGGTGGCTTGATCTTCGTTATGATCCGAAGCGATGAGGACAGAATCACGCGAAGCATTGCGGCAGCGGGAAGACTCTGCGGCAGGGAACCCGAAAATGAGCCCGCTGCACGCGCGGGGCACAACCTACGACAAGCACCCAACCATTCCCGTCTCCGGAGATGGCTCGCTCTGCCGCGCAGGCTGGGAAGAGATCGCGACGGAATTCGAGAGCCGAATTGCCGGCGGCGGGCGCATCGTGGTCGCAGTCGAGTGCTATCCCGGCGTTGACGTCGAGGAGGTCCGGTCCGCTCTGAGCAAGGCGGCGCAGGGTTCCGCGGCGCTGATCTTTGCCGAGCGAGCGCTCAGGCAATCCGATGAGTTAGAGAAGTTTCTGGCTCCGTGGCTGGGCGACGACCCGGTCTTTGGCAGGATGAGGGCCTGGGAACTGGGCGAGTTCTTTGATGCGGCAAAGACGACTCAACTGCGCAACGAGATTGAACAGGCTGCCGGCGCGGTCGTCGTATATGGCATAGGCGCGGCGTATGTGGCCGAGCGTTGGGACGTTCTCTTCTACTGCGATGTGACACGGTGGGAGATTCAGCAGCGTCAACGGGCGCACAAGGTAGGTAATCTGGGTGCCGCGAATGCGCAGGCTTCGGCCGGCGAGTTATATAAGCGCGCCTACTTTGCGGACTGGCGCGCCGCCGATACCGAAAAGCACCGGTTGCACACAGCTATCGATTTCTACATCGACACCAACCTGCCTGATCAGCCGGCCATGATCCCCGGAAGCAGCTATCGCGAGGCGCTCGCGGCGGCGGCGCGGCGGCCGTTTCGCGTGGTGCCGTTCTTCGATCCCGGGCCGTGGGGCGGCGAGTGGATGCGGAAGCATTTCGATCTGCCTGCTGATGCGCCCAACTTTGCCTGGTGCTTCGATTGCGTTCCGGAAGAAAACAGCCTGCGCTTCAGCTTCGGAGAGATGGCGGTGGAGACGCCCGCACTGGCGCTGGTGCACGAACATCCGCAGGAGTTGCTGGGTGCGGAGATTGTGCGGCGATTCGGCGCCGAGTTTCCCATCCGCTTCGACTTTCTGGATACGATCGAGGGCGGCAATCTTTCCTTGCAGGTTCATCCTTTGCGGAGTTATATCGCGGAGCACTTCGGGATGTCCTACACCCAGGACGAGAGTTACTACCTGCTCGACGCAGGGCGGGATGCGGTGGTGTTTCTGGGGCTGAAGCCGGGAATCGACGCCGGCCGCATGGCGAAAGAACTGGAAGCTGCGCAGGCGGGCGGGCCGCCGTTCGCGGCTGAAAATTATGTGAATGCGTGGCCGGCGAAGAAGCACGACCACTTCTCGATCCCGGCGGGGACAATCCACTGCTCGGGAAGGAACAGCATGGTGCTTGAGATCAGCGCCACGCCGTACATCTTCACCTTCAAGCTGTGGGACTGGGCGCGGCTGGGCCTGAACGGCATGCCGCGGCCGATCCACCTAAAGCACGGACTCGCCAACATTCAGTGGAACCGCGACCGGGAATGGGTCGCGAAAAACCTGGTGAGCCCAGTGCGTCCGGTGGCAGAAGGCGAGGGCTGGCGGGAAGAGGCGACCGGCTTGCATGAGCTGGAGTTTCTGGAAACGCGGCGCCACTGGTTCACTGCGCCGGTGGAACATGACACGAGAGGCACGGTGAACGTGCTGAACCTGGTGGAGGGCGATGAGGTTGTCGTCGAGAGCGCCACGGGAGCCTTCGCGCCGTTTCATGTGCATTACGCCGAGACATTTATCGTGCCTGCGTGCGTGGGCCGGTACAGGATTTCCCCGGTAGGTACGGCAGAAAAGCCGCTGGCAACCATCAAGGCATTTGTTCGCCCCGAGGAAGAACGGTGATGGGCGCGTCCGCCGTTTTGGGCCGAGGGTGGCGGAGCGTCCGGAAGGGCTTCCACAGACTTCAGGCGCCCGTCCCTGTAGAATCTAGCTGAAAACCCGCATCAACCCGGCTTGGGAGGTTCCTTGCTTTACTGGCTGCTGTACGAAGAACTGTATACGTACTTCCACCCGTTCCGGATCTTCCGCTACCTGACTTTTCGTACTGCCTTCGCCTCGCTTACGGCGCTGCTGATTGCGCTGTTCATCGGTCCTTACGTCATCCAGAAGCTGCGCGAGTTCCAGATCGGCCAGTACATTCGCGAAGACGGGCCGCAGTCGCACCAGAAGAAATCGGGCACGCCCACGATGGGCGGGGTGCTGATCGTCATTGCCATCTTGCTGCCGACGGTGCTGTGGTCTGATCCGGCCAATCCGTTCGTATGGATCACGGTCTTTTCGACCCTTGCTTTCGGGGCCATCGGGTTTGCCGACGACTATATCAAGGTGGTCAAGCGGCGCAGTCTTGGACTCACGGCGCGCGCCAAGCTCTTCTGGCAGGGAGTGGCCGGGGCGTCGGTGGCTGTGGCGCTGGTTGTGCTTGACCAGTTCAAGATGTTTTCCACGCGGCTGGTCGTACCGTTTGTCAAGCAATGGCGCCCCGATTTGCTGTGGCATCTGTGGCCCAGCACGCTTCCGCACCTGGCCTTCATCGCCTTTGTCCCCTTCGTCCTCTGGGTCATGCTTGTGCTGATGGGCTCGTCCAACGCGGTGAATCTGACCGATGGGCTGGACGGACTGGCCATCGGCTGCACCATCATCGCCGCTGGCGCCCTGACGGTGCTCACCTACGTGAGCGGCCACGTGGTCTTTGCCGATTATCTGGAACTGCAGCGCATGCCCATGGTGGGCGAGCTGACCGTCTATTGCGGGGCTATGGTGGGGGCGTCGATCGGCTTTCTCTGGTACAACGCCCACCCGGCTGAGATCTTCATGGGCGACGTGGGTTCGCTGGCGCTGGGCGGCGCCATCGGCACGGTCGCGGTCATCATTCGCCAGGAACTGCTGCTGCCGTTCATCGGCGGCGTATTCATCATGGAGGCGCTTTCGGTGATGCTGCAAGTGGGCAGCTACAAGTTCCGCAATAAGAAGCGCATCTTCAAGATGGCCCCGTTGCACCATCATTTTGAGCAGTGCGGGTGGCACGAGTCCAAGGTGATCGCGCGTTTCTGGATCGCCGCCCTGGTATT
Organism: Acidobacteriota bacterium; assembly: GCA_021811745.1. Next base: position 1,467 of record JAJZNH010000829.1, on the reverse strand, counting down.
TGCATTGTTTGCACTCACCACTCTGAAACTGCGTTAGATGAGGCGCGCCAACCGCTGCGCGGTGCACAATAAACAAAGGATGGTGGCGTAAGGCGGGCGCCCGAGGAAAGACTAAATGATGGAACTCAAAGGCAAAAAGGTTCTCGTGGTCGGACTGGGCAAATCCGGCCTGGCGGCGGCGCTCTTTTTGCGCCGTAAAGGCGCGCTGGTTACGGTCTCGGACGTGCGCAGCGCCGAAGCGCTGGCCAAGGATATTCCCGCCCTGCTGGATGAAGGAATCATGGTGGAAACCGGCGGCCACGGGCTGTTCACGTTTCGCCGTCAGGATTTGATCGTGGTGAGTCCGGGAGTGCCGCTGGATACCCCGGAACTCATGCAGGTAAAGAACTTCGGCATGCCGGTAATCGGCGAGTTGGAACTGGCGGCGCGTTTTCTCAAGGGTCAGATGCTGGCCATCACCGGCTCCAACGGAAAGACCACGACTACAGCGCTGGCGGGTGAAATCCTGAAAGAAGCGGGAATGCGCACCCTCGTGGCGGGCAACATCGGTGTGCCGCTGGCCGGGTTGATCGGCGAGAGCACGGACGACACCTGGTGGGTGATCGAGGTTTCGAGCTTCCAGCTTGAAAGCACGATCGAGTTTCATCCCCGCATCGCCGTTATCCTGAACATTACGCCCGACCATCTGGACCGGCACGGCACCTTCGAGAATTACGCGCTTGCCAAGGAACGCATCTTTGCCGCGCAGGATGAGCGCGATAGCGTGGTGCTGAACGCCGACAACGCGCGTACCGCGAAGGCCGCCGAGCGTTCTGCCGCCAGGGTCTACTGGTTTTCCATGGAACATGAAGTCAGCCAGGGTGCCGGGGTGAAAGACGGCTACGTGCTCTACCTGTCCGCGCCCGATGCGGTCGAGGAGCAGGTCATGCGCCTGCACAACATTCCGCTGAAGGGCGAGCATAACGTGGAGAATGTGCTGGCCGCGGTGTGCGCCGCGCGTTTGGCCGGGGCCCCGGCGGAAGCCGTCCGCCGCGCCATCGAAAACTTCAAGGCGGTCGAGCACCGGCTGGAGTACGTCGCCACGGTCAGGGGCGTCGAGTTCTACAACGACTCGAAAGCCACGAATGTGGACGCGACGGCCAAGGCCGTGGCCGCATTTTCAGGCGGCGTTCACCTCATCCTGGGTGGCAAAGACAAAGGCTCCGACTATACGCTGCTCGCGCAGCTGCTGCGCGAGCGGGTGCGCGCGGTGTATACCATCGGCTCGGCGGCCGCCAAAATCGAGTCGCAGTTGCGTGGCGTCGTCTCGATTCACTCCTGTGAAACGCTGGACAATGCGGTTACCGTGGCGGCTGCCGCCGCGCATCCGGGCGATGTCGTGCTGCTGGCGCCGGCGTGTTCGAGCTTTGACCAGTTTGAGAACTACGAGCACCGCGGCCGCGTCTTCAAGGAACTCGTCAACGAGCA
>JAJZNH010000293.1 GCA_021811745.1 Acidobacteriota bacterium | reverse complement strand
GTCGCAGGTGGCGCAACTGGAAACCCCGTGGCCGATCAGCGCCTGTTCACTGGCCAGTCCCAGCCAGCGCGCGCTCGCCCCCGAGGCCACGATCAGCGTGCGCGCCGACAGATCGCCCTCCGACGTGCGCAGATGAATGGGATGATCGCTCAATTTTGCCGCGTTCAAGTGCGCAACTTTGAACACCGCTCCGAAGCGTTCCGCCTGCTTTTTCATGTTGGCGATCAGTTCCGGCCCCTGAATGCCCTCCGGCCAGCCGGGAAAGTTCTCAACCAGCGTAGTGATGGAGAGCTGGCCGCCCGGTTCGTGCCCTTCCAGAACCAGCGGTTTCAGTCCCGCGCGGGCCGTGTAGATGGCCGCCGTGAGCCCAGCGCAGCCGGAGCCCAGAATTACAGTGTCGTGTATCTCTGCCATGGCTTTTCCCTAGTTGATTGTAGATGGTGGGGGAGGAGCGAAGGATTCAGCCGGCCGGCAGCTTGTGGCCAGGAGCCGGCAGCTTGCGCATTCGCAGTCAACAGCAGTGGAAAACTACAACCTACTGGCTACCGGCTAACATGTCTTTATGGCAAATCTGACGCTTATCTATGGACTGCGGCTGCTTCCCGAGGGAGAAGTCACGGAGATTCAAGACGCGACCCTCAAGCTGTCCAACGGGCACGAAGCCCGGGTGACCATGCACATGCTCGAAGGCACTCGCAAAGAGATCGAGCAGCAGCTCAAGCAAAGCCTGAACGCATTCTTCGACTTCTACCCCGAGATCTGAGGCTGCCCTGGGCGCAGCAGCCTATCGTTGTTCCTGGCCATCGCTCTCTTGACATTCCCAGGCTTCGGCGGCGGCCTTGCTTGTGCAGACGCTGCCGCCTGCATGAGGGCATCAGCCGCTGGGCGGAAAGATACGGCAATCCTCGTTTGCGCTGCCTGCCTCAGCCCGCCGCTGCATCGCGGGACAGCGGTTCTCCGCGTGCCCGGCAGCGCCAAATCTGGAACAGCGATGCGGTTAGGTTGAAGACCATCGGCCCCAAAACCAACCCGCACACGCCGAAGAACCACACCCCGCCCATCATGGCAAGGAAGATCGGCACCGTGTGCAGGCGCAGCCGCGAGCCCACCAGGACCGGATAGAGAAAATTGTCCAGCGTGCTGATCACCAGCGAGCCCACCACCACCAGGATCGCCGCCCGGATCCAGAAGTGTAGCGCTGCCAAGTAAATTGCCACCGGCAGCCACACCACGTACGCCCCCACCGCCGGCACCAGCGCAAAAAACATGGTCGCCATGCCTAGCAGCGTCGCCGCGTGCACGCGCAGGCAGGCAAAGGTGATTCCCGCCACCACGCCCTGCAACGCCGCCACCGCAAAGCGCCCCAGCACCAGCGCCCGCAGCGCCGTCCGCAGCCGCGCCATCAGGTACTCGGTTTCACCTCTGTCGAGCGGCAGCAGCGTGCGCACCAATTTGGTTGCCTCTCTCTCGTCCCGGTAGAGAAAGAACAGCACGAACAACATGGTCACGATTTGCACCACGGCATAGATCGACCGGCCCAGGAAGGCCGCCAGCTTGCCCGCCGCCGCGCGTACGCTCTTGGCGAGGGTTTCGCCGGGAGCGGCTTCCTCGTTTCCGTACTGGACCACCTCCGCGATGCGCGGATGCTCGTCGAGAAATTCGCTGAATTTCTGCTCTGCGGAGCCGTTTTGCAGGGCCCGCGCCGTGTCCAGCACGCGGCGTCCCAGTCCATGCGCCACAAACAGCGCCGGGGTTACGATGCTCAGCATGACCAGGACGACAGCCAGAGCGGCGGCAAGAGTCGGCCTCCTCAGCCGTGCCGCCAGCCAGCGGAATGGCCGCCGCGTCACAACCGCCAGAACGATCGCCCCGGTGATCGCCGGCAGAAACGGCCACACCATCACCGCGCACAGCACCACGGCGGCCAACGAGACCAGGAACAGAGTCAGGCCGCCCCAGTCGAACTTGCCGGTCCCCTGCTGCAGACCTTCCGGAGCCATCTTCGCCTCCTTGTGCTGCCAGGGAATTCTCCGCTGATCCTACCGCATTTCGATGATGCTTTTCGATTTCATCTTCCTGCTGATTGGACGCAAAGAGGGATCATTCCCCGGGGCCCGCTCCAGAAACATTTCTAGGGACCGGAAGCTGACGACCTGATGAAGAAACCCTACAGCCCCAGTACCGCCCGCTGCGCGGCGAATATCTCCTTCAATCCCTTCTCGGCCAGATCGAGAAGGCCATTCAACTGTGCGCGCGAATAGCTGTCTCGCTCCGCGGTTCCCTGGGTTTCCACGAGGCCCCCCTCGGCGGTCATGACCACGTTCATGTCCACCTCGGCCTGCGCGTCCTCCTCATAACAGAGATCGAGCAGCGATGCGCCGCCCACGATGCCTACCGAGGTGGCGGCCACCAGATACTTGAGCGGCGACCGCTTCAGCGTGCCCGCCTTGACCAGTGCATCGAGCGCCAGGGCCAGGGCCACCGCCGCGCCGGTGATGGCCGCTGTGCGCGTGCCGCCGTCGGCCTGGATCACGTCGCAATCAAGGATCACCGTGCGCTCGCCCAGGGCTTCCAGATCCACCGCCGAGCGCAGGCTGCGCCCGATCAGCCGCTGAATCTCGTGCGTCCGTCCCCCTATGCGGCCGCGCTCGCTCTCGCGCGGAGTGCGGGTCACGGTGGAGCGGGGTAGCATCGCGTACTCGGCCGTCACCCAGCCTCGTCCCCCGTTGCGCATCCAGCCCGGCACACCCGCTTCGATGGTCGCGCAGGTGAGCACCCGTGTATTGCCCAAGGCAGTCAGAACCGAGCCTTCAGCGGTCTGGACGAAGTTCGGGACCAGTGTGAGTAACCGAAGCTGGTCAAACGCTCTGCCTCCAGGACGGAAAAAAGTTGGGGACGCATGCATATCCGAATTGTAAGAGAGCGCACCCGCTTTCGGAGTGAGCAGCTGGGCCCAGTTCCATACCGGGAATCACCGGCAGGCCCACCCCGGAACGGGAATGAGATAGCAACTAACTGATAGTGAAGGGATTATGCCATCGGAGCCGATTGAATGAGTCCTATTCTGGAACCACCCCGCAGAGACCGGCTCTCTAGCCCCGTCTCAGATTGGAAGCCATCCCTTCCCTTATCAGGAACTTAGAGAGTCTGTCCTGGTTTGGCACGCAAAGTGTATTTGAACAGCACAAAACCCAGCTCGAAATGCAGGTGCGGAAGCCGAAACGAATCCTGAACGGTGCGCACATAAACAACAGAGATTCGGCAGGTTGCCGAAAGTGATGTCCTTGAAAAACGATCAGGGCGCAAGCGAAGAAGAAGGGATACAAACCATGAAACAGGTGGAACAAGCAACAGGAATGGGTGGAGCGGAGCGCAAGCGGATGGAAGCGGTGATCGAAACGCTGGCCAATCTCCGCAGCCGGGGAGAGAGCTTGGCGGAACTAGCGCATGATGCCAGAAATATGGTGACGGCGTTGGGGCTCTACTGCGATCTATTGGAGGAGCCCGGGGTGCTGCCGTTTCCATACGCTCACTATGGAAGCGAGTTGCGGCTGGTGGCCGCAGCCAGCCGCAGCTTGGTGGAGAGGATGGTGGCTCTGGATGGCCGCACTGTGGCTGAAGCAGATTCCACGGCGTCCGGTTTTGCAGCCATGGGGAGAGGCTCCGCATCCGCCTCGATGCCGGTGCCGTCGGCTGACCGAGGCCTGGAGGCAAGCCGGCGCTGGGAAATCCTGCCCGCTGAGCCGGTCGACAACTTAGCCGTCGAGCTGGCGGCCAACCGCAACCTTCTCTGCGCGCTGGCGGGGCCCGCAATCGTCCTCACCATGAACGCCCAAGGGGGAGATCGGCCGGTCCGACTGACAGCCGAGGATCTGACCCGAGTGCTGGTAAACCTGGTCAAGAACGCCGCCGAGGCCATGCCGAATGCCGGCAGCATCCAGATCGCCCTCAGTGAGCGCACCGCAGGTGACGCCACCGCGTGGCTGGTGCTGACGATCGATGACAGCGGACCCGGCATCCCCGCAGACTCCCTCGAGAGAATCTTCTCCTCCGGCTACACCACCCGCTCCCAGACAGAGGTTGGCAGTGCTTCGCCGCCGGCCACTCATCGCGGGTTGGGCCTGGCCATTACGCGTTCCATCGTAGAATCCGCAGGCGGCCACATCTTCGCAGCCAACCGCGACAAAGGCGGGGCGCGCTTTGTGATCGAGTTGCCTGCGAGAAAAGCCGTCTCTTAGCTCTCAGCCGGCCGCTTTCAGCGTCTCCGTGCCGGATTGAAGAGTGAAGTTCAAGCACACTGAGCTGGAAGCTAGTAGCCGTAACCCTGAGTTTTTCGATTCTGCCTGAGGCAACTACAATGCTGGAAACAGTCTTTCATTTCGGGACCATGGAGCCTATGCCCCAAGTTGCGGAACCAACCGCGCGGCTGTACCTGCTGGTGGTGGACGCGGACGCGGCGGTACGCTCGGCCTGCTCGGAGATCGCTGCCAGCCTCGGCTATGCGGTCGAAAGCACGGGCGACCAGGCGCAGGCGCGTAGCCTTTTGCGGGGCCGCGCCGCCGACATCCTGCTCGTAAACCTGCCTCCGGGCGCCAACCAGGGACTGGAACTGATCGCCGAGGTCAAGCTCCTTTATCCACAGACATCGGTGATCGCCATGACCGCTTCGGGCTCGGTGAACGCGGCTGTCGAGGCCATGCGTTGCGGGGCCTCGGATTACCTGACCAAACCCTTCGCCATCGACGAGCTCTCTACGGTGCTCGACCGCGCTGCCCAAACCTACGTCACCGATACTGCCACCCGCCAATTGCGCGAGCGGCTGCGCCTCTCTCAGGGTCTGGGGTCCATGATCGGGCGCTCGGCGGAGATGGAGAAGCTCTACCGCATCCTCTCCAAGGTGGCCCAGAGCTCGCACCCGGTACTGGTCCTGGGCGAGAGCGGCACGGGCAAGGAACTGGTAGCCAGAACCATTCATGCCTACGGCCCCAACTCGCAAAAACCTTTCTTGCCCGTGGATTGCGGGTCCTTGGTGCCCACGCTGATCGAAAGCGAGCTCTTCGGTTACGTCAAGGGCGCCTTCACCGGGGCTCACCACTCCAAGGACGGCCTGCTCGTCTCGGCCGAGGGCGGAACCGTATTCCTCGACGAGATCGGCGAGCTTTCGCTCGATCTCCAAGCCAAGCTGCTGCGCGCCCTGCAGGAGAAAGAGGTTCGGCCCGTCGGTGCCACCCACCGCGTGCCCATCAAGGCGCGCATCGTGGCCGCCACCAACCGCGAACTGGCCGCTATGGTCGAGAAGGGTGCCTTCCGCAAGGATCTCTACTACCGGCTCAATGTGGTCAACCTGCGCCTGCCTCCGTTGCGCGACCGCCGCGAAGACATCCCCCTGCTGGCAGCCCACTTCCTGGACCGCATCAGCCGCGACCACGAACGAAAATTCACCTTCAGTGACGAAGCCCTGCGCACCATGATGCGCTACGACTGGCCGGGCAACGTGCGGGAGCTCGAAAACGCGGTGGAGCGGGCATGCGCTTTGTCTTCGGGGCCGATCTTGCACCTGGGCGACCTGCCCACGCAGCTCCAGCAGCAGGGCGTCCAGCAAAATCTCGAGGCGCGGCGCGCCTCCGCAGGCGAGCCAGCCCCGGCGGAGGGTGCGCCCGGGGTGAAGGCGCTGGCCGATCTCGAACGCGAGGCCATTTTGGGCGCCATCCGCGCTCTGAACGGCGACAAGCTCCAGGCCGCCAAGCTGCTGGGAATCGGCAAAACCACCCTCTACCGGAAACTGAAGGAATACGGGATCGCGGATCCCCTGCACAAAGAATAGAAGCAGCCATTGACTTTTAGCGGTTAGATTCTAGCCACTTCCTGCGGTGCCGGGCTTCTGCGGGCAATCCCGCTCCGCCGCAGATGAAAGAAGCGGTTAAAAGCTAAGATCTACGAACTGCGAACTAAGAACCGCATTGGGAGACCGACATGAGCATTCTCATGGTGACCGGAATTGAAGGCGCCAGCAACTGTGCCGCCGTAGTGGGCGCGCAACTAGGCATGGAAGTCGAGGTGGCGGAAGGACGCAAGGCCGCGCTGGCCGCCCTGCACCGGCGGGAGTTTGCGGCGGTGGTTGTGGACGACACCATGGCCGAGTGCGACCCGGCCGCCGCAGAAACAGTCTGGGAGCACGCTGGCCTGGCCATCCCCCTGCAAATCAACTTCGCGCTCTCCGGCGCGGCGCGCCTGGTGCGCGAAATTCGCGCTGCGCTTCACCGCCGCGAACGGGAGCAGACCCTGGCCCGCCGCGCGGCGGTGGCGGCCATCGAGACGGAACTGAAATCGACCGTCGCGGGGCTGCTCTTGAACTCCCAACTGGCGCTCAAAGGCAGCGAGGGCGCTTCGCCCGTCGCCGAAAAGCTGCGCCTCGTGGCCGATCTGGCCGGAGACCTGCGCCAGCAGCTGAGCGTGCCCCTCGAAGTCCGCGGCAACCGTGCCCCGTGAGTCTCCGGCCCCATCACTTCCACCATCGCGTGGATCAGTGCGCGGCGTGAATGCGGTCCTGCGCCGCCCTGCCCGTCGGTGGCGTTCTGTTCGAGCAGGCCTTCGCAGGCTTCGCCCTTCACGCCCGCGCCCATCATGGTTCACTGCCCGTGCCCGTTTAGATTAGTTCCCGACCCTGCGGACGTGAGGAATTGGTCGATGATCTGCCAAGCTTGCTCTCCAGGCGGGGCCAAACAGGCACGCATATGAAATACAAAGAGGTGGGGTAGCTGCCTTAATACAGTAGGCTCAAGATGTTGAGGTTTTCGAGTCAAGGCCCGGTTTGTGGCGTGACTATCCAGCCACTTGGCAACAGTTTCGCGCTTGGTTTGCTGACGCAATGTCCTGCGTTCCCTATCTGGAACATCTGGGTTGGC
>JAJZNH010000736.1:3241-6906 GCA_021811745.1 Acidobacteriota bacterium | reverse complement strand
CCGGTCCACTGCATCAGGTAGGTCTGGATGAACTCGAAGAGATACGAGGTTACCAGCGCGCACAGATAGATGGCGGCCAGACGGGTAATGCCCTGGTAGGGGTTGGTGGGCAGATGACGGGTAAGCCAATTGGTTGCCGGGTCAGGCGTGCCGGTCAGATAGCGGTCAATCGCGACCTTGACGAGATAGGGACCGGTAACGTCGCAAAGGGATTTGAGCGAGACGGCCACGGCGGAAATGGTGGCCTGGACCCAGTAGGGCCGCACATAGCGTCCGAGCCGCTTCGCCAGCCGCGAGTCATAGACTTTGCCGACCGGATCTTCGTCGGCCTTGTAGGCGGCCTGCCGGTTTCCGGATTTTGCGGGCTTTGTATGCTCTTGGTCCGCCATGGCTTGGGGATCGCGCTCCCATTCCCATTGTACGGGGGCCTTTGGAAACCGTGCGCCGCAATCCGCAGCCGGAAACTGCTTCGCTCTGGGCCGGCCGCCGGCGCCCGGGGCGCTTAAGAAATGGCTTTTCTCAAAGGCAAAGGTCTGTGTATGGTAAAGAGGCAGGGAGAGTAAGCCATGCTGAGAAGAGAATTCCTCCGCCGTTCGGCCCAGGCCGTAGGGGCTGCGTGGCTCTCGAGCGCCGCCGCGCACGCTGCTCCCACCGCCTGGCTCCGTGCCGATCCGCTGCCGAAAAAATTCAGCGCCCATGACGAGATCGTCCTCGGCAACACCGGCATACGCACCAGCCGGCTGGCCATGGGAACGGGGACCATCGGCGGCCACGGCCACTCCGACCAGACCCGGCTTGGCGAGCCGGCCTTCGTCAACCTGCTGCTCAACGGCTACCACGAGAACGGCCTGCGCTTTTTCGACACGGCAGACGCATATGGCAGCCATTTCGGCGTGGCCGCCGCCATCAGGCAACTGCCCCGCGACAAGGTGACCGTACTTACCAAGGCCGACAGCCGCACCGCTGCCGGCGTGCGCGCCGATCTGGACCGCTTCCGCAAGGAGCTGGGCATCGACATGATCGATATTGTGCTCATGCACGGGCTTACCGAAGCCGACTGGACCACGCGCTACCACCCTGTGATGGATGTGCTCTCCGAGGCCAAAGACAAGGGCATCATCCGCGCCCACGGTTGCTCCTGCCACACTATCCAGGCGCTGCGCGCCGCGGCGGCTTCGCCGTGGGTCGAAGTCGATCTGGCCCGCCTGAACCCCATTGGCCGCTACATGGACTCCGATCCCGCAACGGTGACCGCGGTTCTCAAGCAGATGAAGGCGCAGGGCAAGGGCGTTGTCGGCATGAAGATTCTGGCTCAGGGTGCTCTGCGCGACCGGCCCGGAGAGGCCATCCGTTTCGCGCTGGGCACGGATGCGCTCGACGCCCTCACCATCGGCGCGGAGTCGATCCCGGAGCAGGACCAGCTTGCGCAGTTGATTGCGGCGGCATAGGGCTGCCGCGTCTTGGCGCTTCAAGATTTCTTCGCGACAAAAGGGGCCCTCCACGCAGGCTGAGGGCTCTTCAGGCGTCCATTGCCTGAGCAGATCCTTGCAGCCTGTGCAGGCTACACTCCGGAACCCGGTTTCGCCGCGGGCTTCGGGCTGGGTTTTTTCTTCGTCGCATCGGGGCTGGAGGCGCCCATGCACATGAGCATGTAGCCGAGTCCCTTACGCAGCAAAGCAAGTACGCCCATGGTTGCACCCCTGCGGCCGCCGCCGGCCAGTCCCGGCTGCGGCGATCACGTGGGCCGGAAGGTTCCGGCCCCCCTTGTCTACTACGGCTTACAACAACAGCTATCTCTTTTTCTTCTTCGCAGGCGCGGCCGCGGGCGGAGCCGGCGGCTGGTCGCGCACAATGGCAAGAACGGCGGGAGAGAGCGGCTTGTCGGCATTGGCCAGCAGGATGCTCACCTGCCACATCTGGTCGTCATTGAGTATATGGTTGAATGCGGGCATGCCCGTGAGCCGGATGCCGTTGGCCACCTTCCAGTAGGTTGCGCCCGGCGGATCGTCGCTTACGCCCACGGCGTTGCCCCGGCGATGCTTCTCCCAAAGCTGCGGCGCATGGGGAAACATGTTCGCTCCCAAGGAGGAGGGCTTGCCTTGAAAGCCGTGGCAGACGGCGCAGTTGTCGTGGTAGATTTGGGCGCCGGCCAGCAGGTTATCGTCGCTGGGCTGCAGGGGCGGTGTGTGGATCATCTCGCTGTTGATGCGTGCGTGCAGCGCAATGTGGGTAATTTGCCTCTCCATCGGCAGAGGCGGATCAGCGACAGCTACCGGCGGGTGGCCAAACTTTAACCAGCCGAGCACGACAAGGGGAATGAGCACAATGCCCACGATGATTCCCAGCAAAAAGCGACCCATAATTTTGATGCAACCTCCGTTGACTCATCCTACTGCATTTCCCCATCCTTCCGTGTTTGGCGATGACCGGTGACCAGATTTTGGATATTCGCCAAGGCGCGGGGCCCTCGATCGGCGCCCGCGAACCGGCTGATTCATCCAGTCCGCCGGGGCGTCCCAGCCACCCATTCGATCCCATCTGGAGTCTAATCGGCAGCCAGTCACACACAACCCTCGCCCCAAATGATTTAATAGCTAATGGGGGAAGCGTTGTTGTCTTTTGTTGCGTGCTTCCGTACTCCCGTGGAGGAAACTCGAACCTGATGCACTCTTTTCGACGTCTTGCGCTTCTGCTGGCGCTGGGATTGCCAGCCTCGTACGCCGCGCTGGCTCAAAGCCCCAGCAGTTCTTCGTCAACCCCAGCACAAAATCCGGCAGCGACTTCGGCCCAGAATCAGGGCCAGGGCCAAGCGCAACAGACGCCGCAACTGACGCCTGGCGAATTGACCGTGCAGGCTCGCATCCGGGCGCGCCGCCTGCAACGCCGCGCAGCCGCCATTCATCAGACTTACGACCACCTCTACGAAACCAACCTGACCATGGATTTCCTGCGCTTTACCCCGGGTCCGTCGCGCCAGCGCGTCAATCTTTATGGCTGGGACACTGCGATCACCCGCTATTACAGTGAGCGCCTGGGGTTCACCGCCAATGCCCGCGGCTACTACGGCACCCCCTACGTGGGCCTCAACTTTGCGTCTCTTACCCTGCCGGCCATCAGCGTATACTCCGGACTTTTCGGGCCTACTTACCGCTTCTACCTTCAGCCGAAATATTCCGTCTCTGGCCGCGTTATGGCCGGAATTGCTCATGGCAATTTCTCTGGCGACACCAACGGTTTCGGCAGCACGGCGCTGGGCCTTTACCCGAATGGCTATACCTACGCCATCAATGCCAGCCTGCTGGGTGAGTACAATATCAGCCCCGGCTTTGCCTGGCGCCTGGGAGGCGATTACTTCGCCACCGGCTTCGGCTCGTCCATGCAGAACAGCCTCGGATTTACCACCGGTTTTGTCGTCCGCTTCGGGAGACAGTAGGCGAAAGCAAAACCCGGGGCGCCTTTTGCCGGGCCGCCGGTTCCGGTATACTGAAGATTCGGCAAGCCGAAGGTGGGTGTGTCCTTGTGCGCCTTTCCATCCGTTCCGGCGCCGCAAAATAGTGGATCAATTGGAGTAGAACGATGGCAAAGGTATGCGACATCTGCGGCAAAGGGCCGCAGTTCGGCAACAACATCTCCCACGCGCACAACGTCACTCGCCTCCGCTGGGA
>JAJZNH010000736.1:0-3231 GCA_021811745.1 Acidobacteriota bacterium | reverse complement strand
GTCTGCGCCAGCTGCATCAAGAGCGGCAAGATCGCCAAGGCATAAAGCGCAGTTACTCAACAGCTTAAAAGGGTCGAGGAGCGGCGCAAACCCCGTTCTACACGGACGGGGTTTTGTTGTGCCCGGCCGCAGCCGCAAGGTTTACGCCTTCTGGCGGGTAAAGGTCAGCGCGGCGGAGTTGATGCAATAGCGAAGCCCCGTCGGTGGCGGTCCGTCCGGAAAGACGTGGCCGAGATGCCCGCCGCAGCGCGCGCAGGTTACCTCGATGCGCCTCATCCCAAAGCTGCGATCTTCGTGCTCCTCCACGGCCTCCGACTCCGCGGGCAGCATGAAGCTGGGCCATCCGCAGCCGGAATCGAACTTGGCGCCGGAAAGGAACAGCAGCGCCCCACAGCCTGCGCAGTGGTAGTTTCCGGTCTCGTGATTCTCGGTAAGGGCTCCAGTAAACGGCCTCTCGGTTCCCTTTTCCCGCAGAACCCGGTGCTGCTCCGGCGAGAGCGCGGCTCTCCACTCCGCATCGGAGCGGACGATTTTCTCCGCCTTGCTGCTCATCGTGACCTCCTCGATGATCTTGCCTGGAATCTCTGCAATCTGCCATTGGGCGCCTTGGGAACTCCGCCCGAAAATTCAGATTTAGACCTCCGCGATCATCTCGATCTCTACCAGCGCATCCTTGGGCAGATGCGAGACTCCGACGGTGGTGCGCGCCGGTGGCGCTTCGCCGTCCCGCTCCATGTATTTGGAGTAAACGGCATTCATCGCCGCAAAATCGTTGAAGTCGCGCAGGAATACAGTGGTCTTGACCACCCTTTCGAAGTTGGTTCCGGCAGCCTCCAGAATGGCCTTCAGGTTTTCCATCACGCGCCAGGTCTGCTCCGCGATGCCGGGCGCAACCACCTTTTGCGTGGCCGGGTCCAGCGGGATCTGGCCCGCGGTGAATACGAGGTTCCCCACACGAATGGCCTGAGAATACGGGCCGATGGCCGCTGGGGCCTGGTCTGTCGCAATCGCTGTTCTGCTCATGCGTTGATTGTAACGACCTCGCCGCCTGGGCAATTCTCTTCCCCGCGAGCGCAAAGACGCTGGCGAGGCGAACGCGCTCAATGGGCTGGCCGAGGATGCGCGCTTCGGGCCGCCTCTATTCAGCGCAAAACCGTGTTGTCGATCAGCCGAGTTGAACCTGCCCATGCAGCAACGGCAAAGAGCGTGCCGGGAGTGGCTGTTTCGACTGGCTCCAGCGTTGCCCAATCGACAAGCGTGATGTAGTCCACGAGGATGGAGGGCTCGGCGGCGAAGACCCGGCGGGCGGCGGCGATCAGCGGCGCAGAACCGCGCTCGCCCTGCGCGACCAGTTCCTCGATGCGACGGATAGCGCGGCTAAGCGCGAGCGCCTGCGCACGCTCCGTTGGGCTGAGATAGGTATTGCGCGAGCTGAGAGCCAGGCCGTCGGCGTCGCGGACGATGGGGCAGACGACCAACTCCGTGGCCAGGCGCAGGTCCGCAACCATGCGGCGCAGCACGGCGACCTGGGCCGCATCCTTCTGGCCGAAGAAGGCGCGATCGGGCTCGGCGGCGATCAGCAGCTTGGCAACAACCGTGGCGACGCCGCGAAAGTGCCCGGGACGGGATGCGCCGTCGAGCCGATCGCTCAGGCCCTCCACCTCGACGAAGGTCGCCCCGCCGGCCGGGTAAAGTTCTTCGACCGATGGCGCGAAGATGACGTCCGCGCCTTCCGCGCCGGCCAGGGCGCAGTCTGCCTCGAAGGTGCGCGGATAGCGCGCGTAGTCCTCATTGGGGCCGAACTGCGTGGGGTTGACGAAGATGCTGACGGCGACGTGAGCGCACGAGGCCGCGGCGGCGCGAATCAGAGACGCGTGGCCTGCGTGCAGCGCGCCCATGGTGGGCACGAAGCCGATGGTGTTGTTCTCGCGAGTCCCGGCGGCGCAGCGCAGCGCGCGCGACCACTCCCGCAACTCAGTAACCGTGCGAACCATCTTCATGAGTGTCCTCTAGCTGAAGTTGAAACTGCGGTACGGCTTGCCGCAGGGGGCTGAAGCCCGGTCTTCGTTTCTTTCGCGCTGGCGGCACGACTGAAGTCATGCCCTGACACAAAACCGTGTTCGCGCCGCGTTTTTTCCGCAGCCTTTAAAGCCCTCATTCATTTTGCGGCATCTGCGGCACGGTTGAAAGCCAGGCCCGATTACAAGACCGTGCTCGTATCGAGTTTTTCCGCAGCCTCTGAAGCTCGACAGACTCCGTGGCATTCACGGCACGACCGAAGTCATGCTCTTTCAAGACCAGTCTTCGCAGCAGTCTTTCACGCCTTCCGCAATACACGCACGCCCGGAACCGCATCGGGTTTGGCTTCGAGCGCCTGGCGCGCCTGCTCGGGCAGATGGTAGCTCTCCGCGTCTGACGGAAAGGCTCGATGCTCGACATCTTCGCGGTAGTGCTCGACGGCGGAGCGGATGAGAGCGCCGGCATCGCCGTAGCGGCGCACGAATTTGGCCGGCGGCGCGAAGGTCAGGCTCACCATGTCGTGGAAGACGAGAATCTGGCCGTCGCAGTCGGGACCGGCGCCGATGCCGATGGTGGGAATGGCAAGCTCGGCAGTGATGGCAGCGGCGGCCTCGCGCGGTACGCCTTCCAGGACGATCGCGCCCGCGCCGGCTTCAGCCACGGCAATCGCGTCGGCCCTGAGCTGCTGCACGGCATCAGCAGTGCGCGCCTGGACGCGGTAGCCGCCCATGCGGTGCACGCTTTGCGGCGTCAGGCCGAGGTGACCTACGACGGGAATCTCGGCATCCGTGAGCGCACGCACCAGGCTGGCGCGCGGCCCCTCGACCTTGACCGCTTCGGCTCCGGCTTCCTTGACGAAGCGAACGGCGTTGGCGACGCCTTCGGCCACCGTGCCGTGATAGCTGCCGAAGGGCATGTCGGCAACCACCAAGGCGCGGCGGACAGCACGGCGCACGGCGCGGGTGTGATGGAGCATCTCATCGACCGTGATGGCGAGGGTGTTTTCGTGGCCCAGAACCACCATGGCCAGCGAGTCGCCCACAAGCACCAGGTCGATGCCGGCTTCGTCAACCAGGCGCGCGGTGGCGTAATCGTAGGCGGTGAGCGCGGAGATGGGCTTGCCCTGGCGCTTCATCTCAGCCAGAGCGGGCATGGTGACTTTGGGAAAAGGAGTTGCGGCTGGCGAGGAACTCGCGCTACCGGGAAGTTGCG
>JAJZNH010000625.1:4173-6929 GCA_021811745.1 Acidobacteriota bacterium | reverse complement strand
CGTGGTTACGTGCAGCACGCGCATTTTGGGCGTGGTCAGCATCATCGAGACTTCCTGCGTTCCGGTCAGGTGCGCCAGCAGTTCGGTGTGGCCCGGGAAGTTGTGCCCGCCCGCATGCAGTGCCTCTTTATTGAGCGGAGCGGTACAGATGGCCGCGACCTTGCCCGCAACCGCAAGTCTTGCCGCAACCTCCACGTAGTGGAATGCGGCGTCTCCGGCCACGGCGGAGAGCTTGCCCCACGGCAGTTCCTCGGGAATCAGCTTCAGATCGACGCAATTCACTGTGCCCGGCTCGAATACGGCCTGCGCGATTTCATCTTCGGCAAACACACGTACGGCCAGATGGCATCCTGCGATCCGTCCCGCCTCACGCAACCGCGCCGCGTCGCCGATCACCAGCGGCCGGCACTGTGCGTAGAGCTCCGCGTGAGTGAGGCTCTTCATGACGACCTCGGGGCCGACGCCCGCAGCGTCTCCCATGGTCATGGCAATGATCGGCAATTCGTTCATTTGACTCCTTTGTCTTTTGGATTCTGCCGGCCGCCGCGGTCAAGCGCACGGAGAAATTGCAGGCAACGCAGGAATGTCTCCGGCGTGCCGAAGGCGCCCGCTTTGGTGAGGATCGGCAGCCGGCTCTTCCATCCTGTGGCGACCGAGTACGGCAGGCCCGCTTCCACTTCGCCTACAAGCTGTATCCGGCAGATGCTCCATGCCTGAAAGACTGCGCGCGCAGTTTCGCCGCCGGTCACCACAAGGGCGCCGACGTGATCCGCAAAGGGCCGAACCATCTCCGCCAGAGTCGCGGCGAGCAGCAACCCTTTGGCGGTTTCCAATCCCGGTTGCGGCGCCGGCATGACCGCGACATCCCGGCCTGCCTGCAATGCTTCTTCGAGCGCCGACTGGCATGCGCGCCACTCAGGCAACCCCTCGCCGCCGAGCATAACTCCCGGCGCAATCTTCAATGTCATCACATCTGACCGGGCAGCCAGAAATGCCGCCTGGTCGCGCGATATGCTGGAGCCGCTGCCAACCACAAAGAGCGTAGGCCCGGTGGCCAGCGGTTCATCTCCAGTCCTCACCGAAGCGCTCGTGATTCCCGCGGCGAGTGGCAGATGATAGGCCAGCCCCGCCGATCCAGCCCAAATGGCGCCGCGCCCGAGCGCCATGGAAGCCTCTGCAATGGCGCGCAGGTCGTCATCGGTCTCCGCGTCGCAAACCAGCACATCGGCCTCCCGCGCCAGCGTCTTCATCGCTTTCCGCAACGCGCTGTGCTCACTTCGAATCAATTCGAGCGTCACCAGCGCGGAGCGCAGATGCGCTTCATTCAGCATCTCAGGAAGAAATGACCGGGCGGTCATGCGTTCATATTGCCACAGCTCGGTTTCCTCGATCGGCTTGCCGTGGACAAGCTGCCGCCCGTTCACCGTGGTCCGTCCGTTGGCGGGAAAGGCCGGCGCCAGCACAGCCACAATCCGCTCGTCCGCGGAAGCCAGCGCGCGGCGCGCTTCCAGAGCGGCTCGCAACTCCACGGCCACATTTCCGCGCAGCACAGAGTCCAGCTTCTTATACAGCAAAGTGCCTTGATCGCGCAGATACCGTTGCACGATTCGCGCGGTTTCCGCAGCGGCTTTGTTACACTCCAGAGAACGAGTGTTGCCGTCTACGGCCAGGACATCCGCATCGACTTCCCCGCCATCCTCTGCCAGCACGACGACGGTGCGCAGGCCATGACTGGCGCAAGCTACCCCACAATCGGCGGCGCCGGTCAGGTCATCCGCGACGACCAGCATCTTTGCCATTGCGCTCACTCCTTGCCGCCGGCCAGCGCGCTGAGTTGCGTTCGGCGGTACCACCACGCGGTGAGCACTGGAGCCAGAAATGCGGTCACAATGACGCAGGCAGCCACCAGAACGGTGGCCGGGGCCGCGGCGGCCGCATACTTATGGTTGGCTGCGGCCACCAGCGCGGGCACTGCCGCCGCATTGCCCGCCGTTGTTGAGGCAGCCATGCCTGCAACCCCTGTTCCGCCCGTCCACCGGTCGACGAGGATGAGAAAGGCTCCGGAAACCGCGATCACCGCGATTCCCAGCAGAAATCCGATGATGCCCGCCTGCCAGATCTGCGCCAGATTCAGCGTCGATCCGAGCGCGAATGCGAAGAAGGGAATCATCACCGGCGCGGCCTTGCCCAGGAACTCGCGCAGTTCTGGATCCAGGTTGCCGAGCGCCATCCCCAGAAAGAGCGGGAGAATTGCGCCCGTCATCGTTTGCCACGGAAAGCTCGCCAGCCCCACCACGCCCAGCGTGAGCATGGTGAAGAATGGCCCTGACTCCAGCGCCATGACGCAGTAGGCGCCGGCATCTTCATGCCTCCCGTAGTACTCCATCAGGGACATGTACAGCCCGCCGTTGGTATCGTTGAAGGCCGCCACCACGGCCAGCGTCGAGATGCCTGCCAGCCATCCGCTCTGGATGGGCAGGATGCCGATGAGGCGACCGAGCAGGAAGCCCGCCACTACTCCCAGGCCGAGCTTTACCGCCATCATTGCGCCGCCCCGCCGGATCATTCGCGGTAGTGAACGCACGGAGATCGTGCTTCCCAGGCAGACAAAGAAGACCGCGATGATGGGAATCGCGCTTGTGAACAGCGCGCCCGTGAACGAACCGAAGAAGCTGGCCGTCCCCGGCGCGAACGTGGTGATGATTGCTCCGCAGGTGAGCGGCACAACCATCATTCCGCCGGGAATTTTTTCAACT
>JAJZNH010000625.1:0-4163 GCA_021811745.1 Acidobacteriota bacterium | reverse complement strand
CCCGCCAGGCGGCTCCATTCGCACGGGCGCTTCGCTCGAAGTGTACCAGCGCCAGCGACGGCCTCGCATCTCTGGATAGCGCAAGGCACTGCCAACGCCGAATCGGCCTGCCGCATCCGGTTCAGCGGCCCATCGATCCGGCAGATTAACCCCTGCAAACACGCCCGCGGAGCTCCGTTAGTATCCGATGTTCTTGAGCGCGGATGGCCCGAGACGCTCCTTCAATTGCTCCAGGTAAAGGCTTCGCGGCTTTACTCGATGCTCGGGTGATTCGATTGTGGCTGGCGCAAGGGTCGCGCGCTTTGATCCATCAAAGACCGGAAATCGCGGGTCAGTCTCCTTGCCGCGATTGCCGATGGACCAGATATAGGTGCCGGGCGGTGTGTTCATTCCGAACGACTTTGCCGTGTTGTTCCACGCTACCGCCCAGCCAATGGCCCAGCCGTGGCCAGATCCCATCTCACCGCGATTCATCAGGTCGATGCCGCCGCCGGGCACGTCGCAATTGTCAATCAGCAGGCCCGTTGACCAGCGTTGATGCGGCTGGATATGCCCATTGCCGAAAAAGCGGCAGTGCAGTACCACCACCGGACCCTGCTGGCGCGACTGGGTGGCAAAGTAGAAAGTGTTGTCACCGCTGCCTGTGCAGCGGTCAAACAGAATCTGCGATCCGTTTGCGGAGAAGTTGAATGGCTTGGCGGCGGTGGTCACGGGTACATGCTGCGCTACGTTGCACTTGAGCACCGTGATCCGCTCGGTACCGGAATTGATATGAATGCCATTGGTCGTATCTTCCAGCACCACCGATTTCACCCAGCTATTCACGGCATTCTGCATGACAAGGCCGTCGAACGCCGGAGCGCCCAGTGGTATGCTGCGCCGGGGGGCAAGGATGCGCAGGTCTTCGATGCCCACTTGTGCGATTTGACCGCTGACCTCAATCTTGCGGACTACTGCATGGCCGCCATCGAAAAAGCGTGCATCGTAGTCATCCATCAGAGGCACATCGAGCGTAATCGTATGACCTGAAACCGCCGCGATACGCCGCCGTGTGTCGAGATGCGCGCTGTTCACCCAGTGCTCGTTCTTGCCGTGGCGATGCAGATCGTCCATCCCCATAAAGTGAATCCATGCCTGGGTGACCGGCTTCACAATCAGCACGGTATCGCCTGAATGCAGTTGGCTTGCATCCGCGACGTGGAGGGTCAATGTCCCGGCAGGAACGTAGTGATCCGTGATGGCGGTTTCCACCCTGCTGAGCTTCTGTTGCAGTTGTCCGGCGATGCGCAGGGCGAGATGCGGCGCGTCCGTCATGATGATGGTTGTGCCGCGATTGCCGCTGCCGGCTCCGCGCAGGACCACGCCCGAGGCCGTAATCGAAATCGTGCCTGAGCAATGAAATGTGCCTGACGCAAGCTCGACGGCGCCGCGAAATCCTCCCGTCAGAGGCAGCTCTGAAACGGCGTCGATGGCCTGCTGAATCGCTGTAGTGTCATCTGCTCCGGACGGCCTGACGGTGCCCCGGGCAGGCACAACCGGCAGGGCCACGCCTCCGCCTTCATAGCCCGCATAGGAAAAGTCGGGAATGCGGTCGCCTTTGGATGTAAGCGCGTAAACGAGCTTGCCGTTCGAGCCGAAATGAACCCAGCGGCTTTGCGCGAACAAAGTACTCGAACCGCAGAAGATTACGGCAAAGAGAATCAAAGCGAGGCTCAAGCGAGTAGATATTTGTCCCATTCCTTTTCCTGTCGGATGATTGTTCGCACCATTCTACGCTTCCGCAGAGAGCTTGAATGAATCGTGCGTATTGCGGCACCACTCAGAGAGCATCGCCCGATGCTCGTCGAGGATCGGCTTGAATCTGGGATCGACTGCAAGGTTCACCATCTCGCCGGGATCTTCCCACAGGTCCACGAGCGATTCAGGGTCTTTGCCGGTGTTGTATGCGCAATATTTGTAGCGCTGCGCGCGCAGCATCCGGCCGGTTGAAGTGGGCAGGCTGCCATCAACCGGCGCACCTTGCACCATCTTGTTGGACACCACCACATACTTGCGCGGATCATTGACGCCGTTCTTCACGCTCAGCCCCGGCAGGCCCGGCGGCGGAGCAATCCCCGCAAAGTCGCACAGCGTCGGAATCAGGTCGATGCCTGTATTCACAAGCCGCTTCGAGGTTCCCGGCTTGATGGCGGCTGGATAGCTGAGCACGAAGGGAACACGGCTCGCCTCCTCGTAGAAGACGGTCTTCTGGTTCCACAGATGCGCGCCCTGGCAATCGCCGTGATCGGCAAGCATCACAATCAATGTGTCCCTTTCATGTCCCGAGTGACGCAGAGCCTGCAGCACGATTCCGATTTGCGCATCGACCTTCTCAATCAGCCGATAGTAGGCCCACTCGTATTGACGCCACTTGGCATCGTCGAAATTGCCGACGGGAAACATCGGCGCGGCCTGATAGGAGCGGCGCATGAGCGCCACGATCTCCGGCTCATATTTTTGAGGCAGGTGATCCGCGCGCAGTGGCGGGCATTGATTGGCGGACGGCGGCGCGCCGATCGGTCCCAGCGGCAGCCTTTGTTCCCGCGCCCATTCGCAGATGTTGTGCGGGTTGAGGAAAGATGCCACCGCGAGAAAAGGCGCATCGTGCCGCTGGTGAAGGAAGCCGGCTGTGTTTGCTGTTGTTTCAGTATCAATGCTGCTGGCGCCGTATTTGCCTCTTCCCATCTCCGCCGTGGCAAAGCCATGAATCGCGGTGTCGCTGGTGGGGCAGGGAATATGCCACTTCCCGAAGTACGCAGTTTCATAACGCGCGTCAGCAAAGATCTTTCCCATCATCTTGATCTTGTTGAAGTCGAGATTGGCCGTCCCCAGGTCCGAGTTATCCATCACTCCGGTCACGGTGGGGTATTGTCCCGTGAACATGGAAGTGCGCGACGGAACACAGAGAGGGTTGGAGCAGTATGCCCTCGTGTAAACACGCCCGCGGGCTGCGACCGCATCCATATTGGGAGTGTGAAGGTACCTGGTTCCGATACGATAGCTGGCCGCATCCGCGGATAGCTCGTCAGTGATAACAATGAGAATATTCGGCCGCTTGAAGGCTGTTGCTGCACGCGAAGGCGCATGCACTGCAAAGAACGCTGCTCCCGCGCCTCGGATGAAATCCCGCCTGGTGATCATGTTTGGCACCTATTTCCGGTATGGTCTAAATTTGCGCGCGCCATCTGCGCCTGTCACGGGATCTGCGCACCCTGTCCTCCATTCTGACTAGGCTCGTGGAAGCGGCATGCGCCCGCGGGCAAGCGTCGTTGCGCGCAGCGCGACGTGAAGCCGGAACTTCGTCTCCTTCATTGCCGGGTCGTCTGCGAGATTCTTGAGCTCGCTCGGGTCCGTCCTGTAGTCATATAACTCTTCCCCATCTCGTCCTTCATTCCACCAGGTGTAGCGGTAGCGCTCGTCGCGAATCGAATAGCCATCGATCCTGGCGTGCTCCTCTGTCTTTCCGCGGCGCACCTGGGTTATCGCCGGCTTGCTCCACTCCGCGGCAGGATTGTGAAGCAGAGGCGCCAGGCTTTCGCCGTGCAGATTCGTCGGTATGCCCTCAAGCTCACAGAGGGCGGCGACGGTGGGATAAAGGTCAAGATTCTCGACGGGTCGCCGGCACACTCCTCCACGTGACGCCACACCGGCTCCGGCAAAGATCATGGGCACGTGTGTGGCAGGTTCGAAGAGCGTTTGCTTCATCCACTGCCCATGCTGGCCGAGTTGCCAGCCATGGTCTACCCAGAACACCACCAGGGTATTCTCGGCCAGGCCCGAGGCTTCCAACTCATGCAGGACGCGGCCCACCTGCGCATCCATAAAGGTTGTCGCCGCGTAGTAGCCCTGAATGGCATCCTTCCGCTGATCGATATCCATCCCGAAGTTGGTCGGGTGCGTCCAGTAGGCAGGTGGCGGCGCAATTGTGAGCTCGCTGGGGTCGAAGGGATACGGCTGGATTGTGCTGATCGGATAGCGATTGAAATAGGCCTCCGGAACCACCCACGGCACATGCGGCCGATAGAGCCCAAAAGCAATGAAGAATGGCTGCTCATGCGGTTGCTTCAGCAGGCGAATCACATGGTCCGCGCCGATGGCGTCGGTAATTTCGTCATCCGGCGCCT
>JAJZNH010000812.1 GCA_021811745.1 Acidobacteriota bacterium | reverse complement strand
CCCGAGCATCGCGCGGCTGACATCCCTCTTGATCTGCTCCACAGGGTTTTCGCTACCAACTTCTTTGCGCAGGTGGCTCTTACGCAGGCGCTGCTGCCGTTACTCAAGCAAAGCCCGGCAGGCCGCATCGTCAACCTGTCGAGCATTCTC
Organism: Acidobacteriota bacterium; assembly: GCA_021811745.1. The sequence continues at coordinate 6,791 of JAJZNH010000812.1, read as the reverse complement.
GGCTCGCTCACCCTCCACGCCGACCCGGCGTCTCCCATCTACAATGCAAAGTCCTTTGCCTACGACGCCTCAAAGACCGCGCTGAACGCATTCACCGTTCATTTGGCCTATGAGCTGCGCGACACGAAGATCAAGGTCAATTCAGCCCATCCCGGCTGGGTAAAGACCAACCTTGGCGGCCCTCACGCGCCGATGGAACTGAGTGAAGGCGCCAAGACAAGCGCGGCTCTTGCAACATTGCCTGAGGACGGGCCGTCGGGTGGCTACTTCCACCTGGGCCAGCCGCTCCCCTGGTAACAATCCGCCTCAGCGCAGCTGCTTCCAGCCCGCAAAAAATGCCGGGAGTCGACGCCCATTCCCTGAGCCGAATCCCGGCGGGAGCATTCCTGATGAAGCAGGCCAGACAGGCTTACTCCGCGACCGTTAACTTGTTGTTGGTTGGTTGCGGGGCTGTGTCGCGGATCTGCTCGATGAACAGCGAGACCTCTCTTTCGATCAGGCCGGGACGATCAAGCTGAATATAATGCGAGCTGTCGAGCGCAATAATTCGCCTGCTCCGCTTCGAGAGCCGCTTTAATCGCTCCTGCATCCCATTCCACGCGGATTCGCGTTCCACCATCCACGTTCGAGGCTTCGCCTTCGGCAAAGTCCGGTCGGAATCGTGCGAGAAGATCAGAATCGGCATCTCGCCGTAAGGACCGGTATGAACAGTCTCCATCCCCGACTGATCGATGCTGCTCAACTCAGCATCGATGGCATTCACCCTGATATCACAGATATCCTCGTCGAGCAGCATCGACGCGTGCGGGGCAAACCCCTTGAAGGCGCGGGAACACTGCCCGAGCAAACGCGGAATGCCCGCACCATAGAGGGCCTCGATAAGCAGAGTCCTCTCCCGACCTTGTCGCCCGGTAGGGATTTGCATTCCAATAATCGGCGTGCGGTTTTGCAGTGGCATCGAGCTATCCACGAACACCATCCCCACCACGTCTGCCGGATATCGTGAGGCGTAGTCGCGTATGTAAAGACCGGCAATGGAATGGCCCATCAGAACGATGGGGCCGGTCACCTGCGCCTGCATTAAAAGTTCGTGCAGCTCGGAGGCGATGTGATCGGCATCGCGCGGACCGGGACGCGCCGCACTCCATCCAAATCCCGCGCGGTCATAAGAGCATACCCGCGTGGTCTTTGACAGTACCGGCTGCACCCCGCCCCAGACCAGCGAATCGTTGCCCAGGCCCGCGTCAAGAACCAAAGTGGGCGAGCCGCTGCCCGTGCAGTCAAGATGCATCCTGTAGCCGCCTACGACGTAGATTTTGCCTGGCGGAAGATTGTGCGATCTGAAGTAAAGTAAAGCGACGACGTTGTAAAGCGAACTGCCGGTTACAACGACCGTCAGCACGATCACAATCGAAAGAACGACGCGCTCGGCCGTCTTTCGCCATGCGGAATATCCGCTGGCTGCGAGCGCAGCCCAACGGCGCATTGCAAACCAGGTCACCGCGATTCCAATCACCAGGATCAGGGTGGGAATACCCAAGCGCACGGAACCCATCAAATACCAGCTTTCTTGTTTTTCTGACGTACCAGACGGCCAATTGGACGAAGCCGTCTTGATGCGCACTGATCACGCCCGACTGGCCTCGTCCGGAGGGCCGCGTGCGAGCATGTGGCTGCATGCGCGACACAGCCGCAATTACATGCTGCGCACATAGTTGTCTTCGCGAAGCAGTGCCTCCTTGGCCGCTCGAAGCTGTGCCGTTTGGCGAGTTGGCCGGCGGCGAGGTCGCCGCCAGAACCGCCGGCCACCACACCGTCATGCCGAAATCAGGTTTGCCGGGAGCCCCGATCTGGAGACATGGCGTTACCTTTCATGCAGACACGCATTCCTGCCGTCGCGAACGTTGCGGCACATCGCAGCTTTTTATTGTTTTGACGTTGAAATGGAGACCGGGTTGACGGCGCGAGACCGGTCTGGTTCAGCGGTTCAGCAGGCTCGATGGTGGCTGTTGCCGGAGGCTGCGGAAAATGCATGAATGGCAAGCAAATTTGGCCGGAGAAATTGCGCAGTGGAGTCATCCGGGTGAAGGGAAAATGAGGATGTCTTTTCTGGCCTTGCCAGAGCCGATCACGTCATAATAGGCCCAAAGCCTACTCTTTGTTTTCTCGCACTTGCGCCATGACTGGAGTCATGCTTTAGCACAAGTCCCTGCTCGCTTTGTCTTTTCGCAGCATCTGAAGTCCCGCACACGGCGGGCAAGCGCCCCCGTTCAAAATGCATTTTCACCCCAGTCTGCCAGGCTCTATTGAGCCCAATGGCGGTTCCGCAGAGCATCCATCCGCTTCAACACCAGATCATAGCGCTGGGCCGCGGCGGAAAACCGGTTCACGAGCTCTCCGGTCTTTACCAGATAACCTGGGTTCCGCTCCCGGATCCCTTCCAGAAGCGGCGCGAATTTGGCCAGCAGAAAGAAGCCCTCGCCATTGCAGTCTACAAACAGCTCGGCGGAAACCGCCCCGTGCAGCACCAGGGCCGCCGCCATCTCCCAATAACTCGTTACCTGACGAAACCAGGGGTTGTGCGGATCGGCCGCGTTTTCCGCTACGGCGAAAAACTCCTCGACCGTTCTGCGCCAGAACTCACCTGTCATCCATGCGCGCGCTTGCCGCATAACCGGTTCAGTCCGCAGTTCATATAACTTCAAAATAATCTCGGCATCAGCAGGCGTAGCCAGCATACGCTCCATCCAAAAAACCTCCGTTGGCAATCATAAATCGGGATTTTGGCCGGGCGCTCTTCGAGGCCCCGGAATTCGCGTAAGATGAAGTGACTTTAGGCGTGTGCTGATTCCCTGTTCGAGTTCAACAGCCTGGCAACGCGCAGTTACTGGCCGGCGCCGGGCAAGAACCCCCTGTAAAGCTATTCTCAGTCCGGTTCAGACCGCCATCCCCGCTCGACGGCAAATCTGCAATCCTCCCTGGGCTTGAGTTATCAAGGGGTTGCGGGCGCAATGCGTCTGAATCGCCCTCGTAAATGACAAAATCGTCACCCAATTCAATTGTGACCATCAGATATCGCACACGTCCATTGAATGTGAGTTTTTAGCGGGTGTTCCACCCGGAGTGACGTGCTTGCTTCCCCAATCGCTTTCCAGAGAGAAGTTGTTCCAGCCGGCATCGCAGGAGATCGCATGTTTGTTCGTGCCGTAGCTATTCCATGGCGCTGTTCTGCCGAGCCTGTCTTTACCCAATTCAACAGCGTCACTCCAGCACCAAAACGGAAAGGCTGGAATACAGGTTTCTGGAAAAGCTGGGCGTTCAACGGCGTGATTCTGGCGCTCGCGGTCTGCGGTCTGCCGAATTCGCTTTCCGCGCAGAAGGTTTCCGGCCCTGCCGCCGGTGAAAACAGCTTGCCGAATACCCCGGCGGTTGCGGCGCCTCCCGCGGCCTCCGGTACGCCATCCTCTCCACAGCAGCCTTCCGCCATCGTTTCAGGAACGGTGGTTGACACCAATGGGGAAGAACTCACCGGCGCGAACGTTACGCTCGCCGGGCCGGTTGAGCGGCAAGCTGTGACGGGGAGTAATGGTGAGTTTACCTTCAGCGATCTGCCTGCCGGAGACTTCCTGCTGACAGTCACCGGCAAAGGCATGAAAACCGTTACGATACCGAACATTGCGCTCCACGCGGGCGAGGTGCGCTTTTTCCCGAAGGTTGTGCTCGCCGTCGCTGATGCGGCTGCCAGCGTGGAGGTTATCGCTAATCCCGAGCAACTGGCCGAGAAGCAGATTCACCTTGAGATGCAGCAGCGCGTATTGGGCATTGTGCCCAATTTCTATACAAGCTATGACTGGAATGCGGAACATCTTTGGGCAAAGCAGAAATTTCAGTTGGCCCTGCGCGAGGAAACCGATCCGATCACCCTTGTTGATGTCGCAGCGGTGGCAGGAGCGGAGCAGTTCGTTAACCGTTTTTCCGGGTATGGAACAGGGCCGGTGGGCTATCTGAAGCGGTTTGGAGCGGCTTATGGCGATAATGCCGCCGGCGACTTTATCGGCAGCGCCATTCTCCCCTCGCTGTTTCATCAGGATCCTCGCTATTTTTACAAGGGCACGGGCAGCTTCGGGTCACGGGCGCTATATGCCATGAGCTTCGCCGTCATGTGCAGGGGCGACAATGGTCGCCGTGAACTGAACTACTCGCATATTCTGGGGAACTTTGCCGCTGGAGCCGTTTCGAATTTATACGTTCCAGAGCGCAACGAAGGCGCGACTCTGGTACTGACCCAGGGCCTCATTGATATCGCGGCAGATGCCGGTGGGGATCTGCTGCGCGAGTTCGTTCTGCGCGGTTTTACCACTCATATAGCAACCGGAAAAGGCCGCGTGCCGTAGCGCAAAAGCTAGCTGTCCACCGGGCGCAACCGCGCTGCGCAGGAGATCGGCCGGGCGGCGCATACCCGCGCCATCGCGGCTCCTTCAATTCATGACAGTCCGCGCAGACAATAGGCTCGGTGATGCATCTGCCGGTTCTGAAAGAAGGGAGATGCGATTACTTCGCCTGCGCGGCCGCCTGCGCCTGAGGCCGGTACTGTTGATCCAAATGCAGGATCGCCCCATGCCCCCGCAGAATCCGCTGCAGATCCGCAGTGGAGATGTTCTGCACGGCCACGTGCTCTTTAACCGCGAGCGCCGCCGCAGTTCCCCCCGCCTGCCCCAGAATCATGTACTGCGGCTCCATGCGCACCGATGAGTACGCCGAGTGAGTGGCTGAAAAGCAGACCGGCACCAGCAGATTTTCCGACTCGGTTGGCTTGGGCGTAAGCATGCGGTAGGGGATCTCATATGGCTGCACCGGCACCTCCACGTCACCTTCGTTCTGGACGGTTCCGTCCGGCATGGACACACGCTGGATGTTATGGGAATCGCTGTTATAGGAGCCCATGCCGATTGAGTCGGGCTTGGTGCGCTCCGTTTGCAGATCCTGCTGGCGCATCACATACGCGCCCAGCATGCGCCGCGCTTCGCGGATGTAGAGTTGGTTCGGCCAGTGGCCGGTGTCCTGAAATTCGTCCTTCGGCAGACCCCACGAGTTCATCTCCGCCCTCAGGCTGGCCGGCACGCTCGGGTCGTGCGAAAGGAAATACACGAACGACTGCGTGTAGAGCAGGTGCTGCTTCCACAGCAAAGCCTTCTCCGCATAGGAGCCTTCAGGATACTTCCAGCTATGTCCGATGTAATCGGTTGAAACCGGGCCGTTGTTATTGAAGTCCGCCTTGTGATTCGGAATTGGCACCGGGTTGAAAAAGTCGTGGACGCGGGGCGGGCGGCCCATGTGCGCCTGAAACTGGCTAAGGTAGCGTTCAAGGAGCGCGAATTGAGCGCGGTTGTATCCCACCGGCTTCGGGAAGGGAAGCTTGTCCGCGGGATCGGTGGTGAGAATCAGCCGGAAGTTATAGGACTGTTCTTTTTTATCGCCTGTCCCCGGCGGCGCCAGCGGGCCGGGATCGATCTCCGGCAGCAGATGATGCTGAGAGTCATAAGCCGACAACGGCCACTGGAACTGGTGCTTGGGCGTATGTGCGCGGACACCCGCAAGGCTCTCGCCGTACTCTTGTGAGCTTTCGCGTCCCCACGTATAGCTCACATGTGCCTCCTTCATCAGGTCGCCTTCATAGCTACAGTCGAGAAATACCTTGGCTGTCCACTTTCTGCCATCCTCGGTCGTGATCGAGACGATTCGCTTTCCATCCAGCTTTACGCCGCCATGTTCGCGCAGTTGCTCATGAAAGTAGACCTGCACGCCGGCCTCATGGAGCATCGTGCGAAAGATGGCTTCAGCCACATGCGGTTCCGAGCGCCAGTTCTCGGGCTTGTCCAGGTTCGTCACCCCATAGTGGGCGGCGGCCCTCATGAAGAAGTCGCGGGCATATCCGCCGATGATGACGTAGTGACCCAGGTCAGTGGCCGAAAGCCCGCCGGTCACCATGCCGCCCACGTGCGCACGCGGTTCCAGCAGGATCACATGCATGCCCTCGCGTCCCGCGGCGTATGCCGCAATCACGCCGGAAGCGGTTGCTCCGTAAACCAATACATCTGCTGACTGTGCCGGCTGCGCGCCCCATGCCGGCGCGGCAACGAGCGCTGTGACGGCCAGCGCCGCGGTCCTCATCCAATCCAGTCTCATAACCGCCGGGTTCCTTTCCCTTCAAGTTTCTGGCATCTCCTGAGCCGCTCGCATTGTATCGTGTCCCGCCACGCTTTCCCCAGACCAACTTGACCCCCTACAATGAACGCAGATATTCAAGCTTTCGAGGAACTCCTGCCATGCCGCTTTCTGGAGAAGCCATCCGCCTGATGAACTACATCGATGATGTTTCTGTAACGCTGCGCCGTGTTCTGGCCGCTGTCCCCACGCTTACCGCCGAAGACCGCGCCCGCGTCGCCGAGCATCTGCAGAAGGCCAAGCCCAATGCAGAGGACGTTGCCACCGCGCTCAACTCCGCCAAGTGATCAGGGCGTGACGACCGTCGCCATCATCGGAGCTGGCCCGCTGGGCCGCTGGCTCGCGCTTGCCGCGGCGCGCGCGGGCTTCTGCGTGCTTCTGGAAGACGTGATGCCACAGAATCTCGATCATGCTCAGGAGTACATCCGCCAGCAACTCAGCGCCGATGCTCTGAGCCGCGAACAGGGCGCACAGATCGCCTTCGTCTCCAGCATCGAAGACGCTGTGCGCCAAGCCGATCTGATTATCGACTGCGTTCCCGACGAGCTGGAATCGAAGCTTGAAAT
>JAJZNH010000178.1 GCA_021811745.1 Acidobacteriota bacterium | reverse complement strand
ACGCGCAGTCCGGGAATGCCACCTATCCGGCGCGTGGCATAAGCAAGAAGATCGTGCTCGTGCGCTGCAATCGTGTCCATGCCAATGCTGTTGAGGTATTCAATTGCCGCGCCCCATCCAATTACGCCGGCGATATTTGGGGTGCCGGCTTCAAACTTGTACGGGATCCGGTTGTAAATTGTTTTTTCGAAAGTGACCGAGCTGATCATGTCGCCACCGCCCTGGTACGGGGGCAAGGCTTCCAGCAATGCAGCCTTGCCGTAAACCGCGCCGATTCCGGTGGGACCGTACATCTTGTGCGCGGAAAGTGCGTAGAAGTCGCAGTCAAGATCCTGCACGTCCACGGCGATATGCGGCGCGGCCTGGGCTCCGTCGATTAATACAACCGCACCACGGCCGTGGGCCATGCGCGCGATCTCTTTCACGGGGTTGATGGTGCCCAGCGCGTTCGAAACATGGGCCGCGGCGACGAGCTTGGTACGCGGGCCGAGAAGTTCTTCAAATTGCTGCAGAATCAGCTCTCCATCATCGCCGATGGGCGCGACGCGCAGGCGGGCGCCTCTTTCTTCGCACAGTATCTGCCAGGGAACTATGTTCGAATGATGCTCCATCGCGGTGATGAGCACCTCGTCGCCGTGCGCGATGTTCCGGCGCCCCCAGGTTTGGGCAACCAGGTTGATCGCTTCGGTGGCCCCCCGCACAAAGACGATCTCCCGGGCTTCGCGCGCGCGCAGAAATTGCTGCACACTGCGCCGCGCAAATTCGTATTGCTCCGTTGCGCGCTGCGAGAGCTCGTGTACGCCGCGGTGAATGTTGGCGTTGTCGTGCCGGTAGTAATTGGCGATAGCCTCGATCGTCACTTCAGGCTTTTGCGAAGTGGCGGCATTGTCGAGATACACCAGAGGCCGGCCGTGGATCTGCTGGTGAAGAGCAGGGAAGCCGGCGCGGATCTTTTCGACATCGAAAGCCTGGCGAACGGCTGACTGGCTTGCGTGTTCCTCCGCGCGCGACATTGTGGCATGTGTGGTCATTGCGCTTCCCTCCGGCCGCTTTCGCCGGCGATCTCAGGTTCGCTGATCGGTTCTGCAGGGCCTGACAATCCGTTTGCCAAACGCTGCCGGACTGCAACTTCCACGTAGTTGCGGGCGGGGCCGGGCGCGATGCGGTTGAGGCATTCGCCGGCGAACGCCTCCAGCAGCAGGCGGCGCGCATCGGCTTCGCTCAAGCCGCGCGAACGCAGGTAGAACAACGCATTCTCCTCGATCTGGCCAATGGTTGCGCCGTGCGTGCACTTTACGTCGTCGGCGTAAATTTCGAGTTGCGGCTTGGTGTCGATTTGCGCATTGTCGGAGAGAAGCAGGTTGCGGTTGGTTTGCTTGGCGTCGGTCTTCTGCGCATCTTTGTGGACGACGATGCGCCCGTGGAAAACACCGTGCGAACGGCCATCGAGAATGCCGTTGTAGAACTGGCGGCTGGCGCAGTGCGGCTTGGCGTGCTCGACGAGCATGTAGTTGTCGAGGTGCTGCCGGTCACTGCCCAGGAACAGGCCGTTGATAAGGCACTCGCCGCCCTCGCCTGCAAGCACGGGATGCACGTTGTTGCGCACCAGGAACCCGCCGAGCAAAAAGGAATGCGACGCCACATTCGCGCTGCGCGCCTGCTCGATGCGCAGCGTCGATATGCTGTAGGTCTGCCGGTTCTCGCGCTCGATAAAAATGTGTGTCGCGGTGGCGCTTTCGTCCGCCACAAGTTCCGTGACTGCGTTGGCCAGAGCCGGAGATTCCGCTCCCAGCGAGATGTATTCCTCGATAACGATGGCCTGTGCCTCCCGATCTACGAGTACCAGGTTGCGCGGGTGAGTCATGGTGGGCGAATCGGCGCCGGTGGCGATGAACAGCAGGTGGATCGGCTGCTGGAGCACGACGCTGCGGCCGACGTGCACATAGGCTCCGTCTTCAATGAATGCAGTATTCAGTGCGCAGAACGAATCGCGCGCGATGTCGAGGTAACGGCCGATGTGCTGAGGGATTTCCGGTGTGTGGCGTGCAATCTCCGCTTGCAGCCCGTTTGCAGACACGCCGGCGGGCAGGGAGCCGCGCGTCGAAAGTGTCTCGGAAAAGCGGCCGTTCACAAAGACCAGGCGTGCCGCGGCGCCGTCCACCCGCCACGCGGCAAGGTCGAGAGGCGTTATCGCGGTCGCGGTTTCGCGCGTCAACCGGAACTCCATCCGGGCAACCGGGGAGACATTGGTGAAGCGCCAGTCTTCATCGTGAGTGGTGGGGAATCCCACTTCGCAGAACCGCGCAAAGGCCCGGTCGCGCAACCGGTGCAGCCAATCCGGCAATTGTGCCCCGCTGGATTGGCGAAAATCCGCAAACCTATCGAGGTAGTTTTCGGTTTCGGTGGTGAGCAGCGCCATCTGCGATCTCCTTCAGGCGGAGGCCGGCGTCATCTGCCGTGCTTCGTCCTCGATCCAGCCATAGCCCCTGGCTTCGAGTTCCAACGCCAGCTCCGCGCCGCCTGAGCGCACGATGCGCCCGTCCACCAGGACGTGCACGAATTCGGGCGAGATGTAGTCCAGCAGGCGTTGGTAATGGGTGACGACGATCATGGCCCGCTGCGGATCGCGCATCGCGGTCACGCCCTGCGCCACGATGCGCAACGCATCGATGTCGAGGCCGGAGTCGGTTTCGTCCAGGATCGCCAGCTTGGGCTCCAGCAAGGCCATTTGCAGAATCTCGTTGCGCTTCTTCTCGCCACCCGAGAAGCCTTCGTTGACAGAGCGGTTCAGGAGCTTGTCGTCCATCTCCAGCAGTTTCATCTTCTCGCGGAAGATGGGGAGAAAATCGATCGCGTCCAGTTCATCGAGTCCGCGATATTTGCGCGCGGCATTGACGGCGCTGCGCATGAAATAGGTGTTGCCGATTCCCGGGATCTCGACCGGGTATTGGAAGGCCATGAAGATTCCCTCGCACGCGGCTTCTTCCGGTTTCATGGCGAGCAGGTCCTTGCCGTTGAACAGGATCTCGCCGGAGGTCACCGTGTAGGATTCGCGCCGCGCAAGTACCTGCGCGAGGGTGCTCTTTCCGGAGCCGTTGGGGCCCATAATCGAGTGCACCTGGCCGGCCTCGACCGTCAGGTTGATGCCCTTGAGAATTTCGTGGCCGCCTGCTTCCGCGTGCAGGTTCCGGATTTCCAGAAGACTCATTGGTTCACCTCGCAAATCTGAGTTGCCGCTCCCTAGCCGACGCTGCCCTCAAGGCTGACGCCGAGCAGCTTTTGGGCTTCCACGGCAAACTCCATCGGCAACTCGCGAAACACCTGTTTGCAGAAGCCATTCACAATCATCGAAACCGCGTCTTCTGCTTTCAGCCCGCGCTGCCGCAAATAGAAAATCTGGTCTTCGCCGATCTTTGAAGTGGAGGCCTCATGCTCCATGTGCGCAGTGGAGTTCTTGACTTCGATGTAGGGAAAGGTATGCGCGCCGCACCGGTCGCCGATCAGGAGCGAGTCGCATTGCGTGTAGTTGCGCGCTCCGGTGGCGCCCTTCTGGATTTTCACCATGCCGCGATAAGTGTTTTGCCCGTGGCCGGCCGAGATGCCTTTGGAGACGATGGTGCTGCGTGTGTTGCGCCCGATGTGGATCATCTTTGTCCCGGTGTCGGCCTGCTGGTAATTGTTCGTCAGCGCCACGGAGTAGAACTCGCCCACGGAGTTGTCGCCCTGGAGGATGCAGCTCGGGTATTTCCACGTGATGGCAGAACCGGTCTCCACTTGGGTCCAGGAGATCTTGGAATTCACGCCCGCGCATTTGCCGCGCTTGGTGACGAAGTTGTAGATTCCGCCGCGGCCTTGCTTGTCGCCGGGATACCAGTTCTGCACGGTGGAGTACTTGATCTGCGCGTTGTCGAGAGCGATCAGTTCCACCACCGCGGCATGCAACTGATTCTGGTCGCGAATGGGCGCGGTGCAGCCCTCCAGGTAGCTGACGGAGGCGCCTTCGTCGGCCACGATCAGCGTTCGCTCGAACTGGCCCGTTTCGGCCGCGTTGATGCGGAAGTACGTCGACAGCTCCATGGGACAACGCACGCCCTTGGGCACATAGACAAAGGAGCCATCGGTGAAGACGGCCGCGTTGAGGGCCGCAAAGAAGTTGTCGGTATGCGGCACCACCGTGCCCAGATACCGCTGGACCAAGTTGGGATAGTTCTGCACCGCCTCAGAGAACGAGCAGAAGACGATCCCCAGCTCTGCCAGCTTCTCCTTGAATGTGGTGGCGACAGAGACGCTGTCGAAGACCGCATCCACGGCCACGCCGGCCAAGCGCTGCTGCTCGCCTAGGGGAATGCCCAGTTTTTCATAGGTGCGAAGGATTTCCGGGTCGACTTCGTTCAGGCTTTTGAGGCCGGACTTTTGCTTCGGCGCGGAGTAGTAGACGATGTCCTGGTAGTCGATGGGGCCGTAATGGATGTTGGCCCACTTCGGCTCCGCATCCGCATTCTCCAGGGAAACCCAATGGCGGTAGGCCTTCAGGCGCCACTGCAGCATGAACTCCGGCTCATGCTTTTTGGCGGAGATGGTGCGGACGATCTCCTCGTTCAACCCCTTGGGGACACGCTCCGCTTCGACGTCGGTGATGAAACCCCACTTGTAGTCCTGCAGGGCCAGTTCGCGAATTGTGTCGGTGCTGGAGCCCATCGCGCTCTCCTCGAAACAGGGTTGCTGCTGCCGGTACTCGCTGATTTTGCGCCGCTTGCCGGCCTCGCATCGGAATCACTTTAACTCGGACCAATTCGGTCCTAATTCAAAGTATAGCCCTATGCTGGTTTTCATTCAACTCTTGCGTTCGTTCTGCTCTGGCCGGCCGCAAGCGCGTTCGATCGGAAGGGGCAGGGGAGAGTTGCGCGGATATGCGCACGCCCTTTCCCTATAAAGAAAGATGCGAATGGAAGGAGTGTCGTGGGGCGGGGGCCTGCAAAGAAGTCTCAGACAGGACCGGAAGAGAACGTGCTCGCGGCTCCGCAGTGCTTAAGTGCAGGCGGTCAAGGCGCGATATTTCATGAACATATTCATACGCCAGCGCAAGATCATGCCGAAGGCAAGCACGAAGAAGAGCGCTCCGGTCTGTTCGAGCGAAAGCATGGAATCGAAATAGCCGCGAGCCAGGTAGCGAATAGCGGCCAGGGCGATGACGACCGTGAAAAACGCGCCGGAGCGCTTCATCATGATGACGTCGCCGGTACGTTCCAGGGTGGATGTGAGCAGCAGCGGGTAGGCCAGGGCAATAGCTCCGATGAGAAACGCGATCAGCGCCCACGTCCAGGGAACCCGGAAGGCCGGAACCAGGAACATGCAGAAGCCGGTCGCCATTCCCAAGGGCGGGAACAGGATCTTTTTTGCGGTGACAGCGGTGCGGCCCTCGCGCACGCGCCACACCAGAACACCGGCCAGTCCGGCGATTGAAGCCACAGCCGTATAGGCGATCGAAACGTGCACCAGCGAGACCTCCGAGGCGTTGAGAACAAGGCGCCGCAAGCGCCTACCTATATATGAGGATACGGCACTCGCCGTTCCCATTGGTTCTGACGATGGGAACGCGAAATGGTTAGACTCGTTCCATTGCCAGCGCGATGCCCTGGCTGATGCCGATGCGAGCGCGATTCCGGTGTGGTGTCTCACGCAAAGAACTACAATGCGCCTTTTAACCGCAGCGGGGTCATTTTCAAGGCATTCCTGCCTCGATTCACCTTGAGAATGATCTCCGCAACGGACCTTGTCCAGACGAAAGGCCGCGAATGGGTGATGTTGCCCTTGATGTAATCGTCGATGGCTCCTATCAATTCTGAAATGTTCTTTGGGAAATACGCACAGATCTTCGGATCCCCGGAACCCCGGGAGCCGAGGTCTTTTCTGCGCGGCTCTGGTTTCACGAGCCAAAAGGTTCCAGAGAGGGTGAGCAGAAGTCGGTCGTCTAGTTCAAAAACATCGTCCGATACAGGGTATCGCGCTGCACGGGCTTGAAGCCGGCGTCGCGGATGATGCGGCGCAGCTCTTCCTCGGTCGTGCAGTTCGAGGTGCCGGCCGCCTTGACGACGTTTTCTTCGAGCATCACCGAGCCCACATCGTTGCCGCCGAAGTGGAGACCGAGCTCCAGCACCTTGAGGCCCTGCGTTACCCAGCTCGCCTGCACGTTCTCGATGTTATCGAGATAGAGCCGCGAGATGGCGAGGGTTTTAAGGTACTCGACGGAGGTGGCCTCGTCCCAGCCGCGACCGCCCAGCGCGGTGTGTTTGGGCTGGAAGCTCCAGGGGATGAAGGCGGTGAACCCGCCGGTTTCTTCCTGCAGGCGGCGCACCACTTCAAAGTGGTTGATGCGCTGGTCCATGGTCTCGCCGACGCCGAACATCATGGTCGCCGTGGTGCGCATGCCGAGCTGGTGCGCGGTGCGGTGCACGCTGACCCAGTCCCCGGTGCTGCATTTAAGGCGCGCGATGCGATGGCGCACTTCGTCGTCGAGGATCTCCGCTCCGCCGCCGGGAATCGAGTCCAGCCCCGCATCGCGCAGCCGCGCAATCGTAGTGCGCAGATCGAGATCGGAATACTCGGCGATGGCCAGCACCTCGGACGCCGACAGGCAGTGCAGCCAGATCTGCGGGAAGCGCTGCTTGATGCCTTGGAAGAGCCGCTCGAACCAGTCGATCTTGAGGTCGGGATGGATGCCGCCCTGCATCAACACGCCGGTTCCGCCCATCTCCACCGTCTCGGCGATCTTGGCATAGATCGTCTCCAGGTCGAGGATGTAGCCCTCGGCAGCCTGCGGCCCTTTGAGCGGCCGGTAGAAGGCGCAGAAGGTGCAGTACTCGGTGCAGAAGTTGGTGTAGTTGATGTTGCGGTCGATGATGTAAGTGACAACGCCCTCGGGATGCAGGCGCCTGCGCACTGCGTCCGCTTCA
>JAJZNH010000092.1 GCA_021811745.1 Acidobacteriota bacterium | reverse complement strand
TGGCATCCGCGGCATTCCTCCAGCGGGCATCACCACCACGGCCACCGAAGCGGCGGTAAAGGCGCCTTCCTTCACTGCGCCATCAACGCGCACCGTGTCGCCCACGTGAACATCGGCCAGCGTGATCGGATTGCGGCGTTCACGGAAGGTGGTGTTTTCGTCGGCCACAAAGGCGTGCTCAGCCTGGTCCACGCTTCCCATCAAGGTCACCTTTGTGCCGTCAATCGCTGTCACCTTGCCCATCAGCCAGGTTTTGCCATAGTTGGCCATCATGGCGCGCATGCGCTGGGCACGCTGGGGATCGAGTTGCATGATCATCATGGCGCCCACGGATTTGGCGCTGGAGTCCAGTTGCCCCATGGCGGCGATGTCGTCGCCCACCTTGATGTCGGCAGCTTTGATCTGTTCCGGCGGATTGCCGCGCATTCCCATGCCGCCCGAGCCGGCCACCTGTTTGAGGATGCGTGTATTGTTGCTGAAGTTTACGGTGTAGGTCTGGCCCTCATAACTCTTGACGGTAAAGTGGTCAGTGGCCACCGCGGTCACCGTGCCGGTGACTCCGCGGCCGGCTCCCATCATGCCCATGCCGCCAAAGCCGCGTCCGCCGCGCTGGCCGTATCCGCCGGGATTCTGGGCGGGGGAAGGAGCGGCATTCGCGGGCAAACCGCAGGCAGCGCTGAGCGCGAGGCCAAGGGCCGTTGCAATCAAAAAACGAATTTTCATGGCATCTCCTGAGGACCGGGGAAGTTGGCCCTATCGGGATAGACGCCAAAATCATCTCGGAAGACGACGGGGCTCGAGTTTTGCACTTTGCTGGCCGTCGTCTACACCGATAAGCTTCTCGAACGCAGGCGTTCCGTGCAAGCCGGAGAATCCGGTGTCCGAGGCAATCTCTCTGGGGTCGGCAAAGCCTTCATTGAGAGCCCTGCGCAAATATCCAATGGCGCAATTGGGATGGCCGGCCTGCACACAGCCCTTTGCCATGAAGTAGTTCAAGGCGCCGCGCTGCTGCACAGAAGATGGGTCGGCTGCTTTGGGATTGGAGGTCTTTTCAAAGATGGCGGGATCGAGGGCGAGCGCCTTTCTGTACATATTCCACCCTTCCTCGAATTTGCGCCGCCTCAGCAGATTGGTGCCAAGGTTCTTGTAGATAAGAGCAGACGCAGGGCCGATTTTGAGCGCCTTGCGGTAGTCGCTCTCGGCAGCCCTGTAGTTCTTGCGCTCATCCTCAATGGTTCCGAGATTGTTGAGCACCTGTGCGTAGCGTGGATTCAATGCCAGGGACCTCTTGTAACAGTCGGAGGCATCCACGAGATCGAACAACATCTGGTAGGCGATCCCCAATTTATTCCAAAGGACCGCAGTCATCACCGGCGATTTTCTGTACGCTGCAATGGCGCTCTGATAACGCTGGTGAAACATCATCGCATCCCCGATCTCTTCCGGGGTGAATTGGGTTGGGGCGCTCGTTCGGATCTGCGACACAGGTTGAGCCAGTGCCGGCGCAGCCGGGGAAAGATGCGTTAAGGTTTGAGCGGAGATTGCTTGGGGCCCGAAGACAAAAAGAGCCACGAGCAGACCTCCGGTGGGAAGCCAACTGATGCCAAAATGTGTAGACACAGGGACCGACCTCCTTCGAAGGGAATGTCGGGGGAGGATTCATAAAGACGGGGAAGAAACTGTGTCTTCGAGATTATGGGGCCAATGTAGAACGGTTGCAATACATTTTTGCAACTTCACCATCTTTCCCTTTTTGGGAAAATAGAGAATCGGGAATACCGGGAAGCCTCACCGGGCGTGCCTGTGGGTCGGCCTGCGGTGAGGTCGCATCTTGCAATGGTTGCCTGTCTCCTATTGCGCGGCCGTTCAACGACCAGGCAGGAGAGCTTCACTGGCCTTTGTGCGCTTCAATCAGCTCGTCGAACTCAGGATTTCCTCGCAAGGTGGAGAATTCGATGTCGGCAGCAACCTTGCTGGGATTGGTGAAGCCTTCATTGAGAGCCTTGCGCAAGTAATCGACGGCACAATCTGGATGGCCGGCTTGAACACAGCCCTTCGCCATGTAATAGTTCATGGCGCCGCGCTCCTCGAGCGAAGCCGGGTTCAACGCCCTGGGACTGGCGGTGTTTTCAAAGATAGTGGGATCGAGAGCCAGGGCTCGTTTATAGGCGTCCCAACCCTTTTGGAATTTGCGCTGGGTCAGCAGATTGGTGCCAAGGTTTTTGTAAATCAGTGCAGATCTGGGATCGATCTTGAGCGCCTTGCGATAGTAGCGTTCGGCGGATTTGTAGTCTTTGATGGCGTACTCGACGGTGCCGAGATTATTGAGCACCTGCGCCTTGCGGGGATTCAGCTTCAAAGACTTCTTGTAGCAATCGGATGCATCTTCAAGATCAAACATCATCTGGTAAGCTATCCCCATTTTGTTCCAGAGGTCAGCGGTCATCTTCGGGGATTTCTTGTAAGCCTCAATGGCGGCCTGGTAGCGCTTGTGAAGCATGAAGGTATCGCCGAGTTCCTCCGGCGTGGGCTGGGGCTGTGGGGCGGTTTGAACCTGCGGCGCAGATTGCGTGGGATCAGATGCGACGGAAGGAAAGTGAGTGGAGGTTTGAGCGGAGGCAGCCTGCAATTCGATGAGAAGAACCGCCAGCCAGCCTGCGACCAGACGCCAAGTGAATGGATTGCACCTGGACATGCGCGCCTCCTTCTGAGGGAATTCCGGGGCGAGCAACCGGGGAAGAAGTATGTCCGATGAAATTATCGGTCCGGCGCTGCGCCGTTGCAACACCGTTTCCGGTATTTCGTCACCTTTCTTTCCGCCGAAGGTTGACGAATACGGAAGACGAGAAGTCCCAAAATCAGCCGCGAGTTGCGCCGGGAAGCGGCGGAGGCTCTGGCCTGGGGTTACACTCATCGCAGTGCGGGAAGGTGAGTCATGAATGCCAAGATCGAGGATCATCTGCAAACAGAGATCGCTCTGCGATTTCGCGGTGTACGGCGGCGTACGCTGTCTCTCTGCGAGCCACTCTCGGCTGAGGACATGATGGTGCAGTCCTGCCCGGAGGCCTCGCCGGTCAAGTGGCATCTGGCGCACACCACATGGTTCTTCGAGTCCTTTGTGCTCAGGGAGTTCCTGCCCGGCTACCGGCTCTTCCATCCGGATTTTTCCTGGCTTTTTAACAGCTACTACCAGAGCTTTTCTGCTTTTCCTGAAAAACGGCTGCGGTCGTCGTTTTCGCGCCCCGGACTGGATGAGATTTTGCGTTACCGGGAACATGTGGACGAGGCGATCGAAGAGTTGCTGGGTCAAAGCCCTGCGCCGGAGGCACTCCACCGCCTGGAACTGGGCGTAAACCACGAGGAACAGCACCAGGAGTTGCTGCTGACTGATGTTCTGCACGCGTTCTTCACCAATCCACTGCGTCCCGCGTATCAACCGGGAGAGGTGGAAATGGGCGCAGAGAGTGAAGCGCTGAGCTTTCTGGAGTTTGAGGGCGGGTTGCACGAGATCGGGCATGCAGGCAAGGGTTTCTGTTTCGATAATGAGCTGCCCCGGCATCGCGTCTGGCTGGAGCCGTTTGCGTTCGCGGGACGCCTGGTCACATGTGGCGAGTTCGCATCGTTCATGGCCGATGACGGGTATAGCCGTCCGGAGCTTTGGCTTTCGGCAGGGTGGGACACGGTGAAGAGTAACGGCTGGCAGGCGCCACTCTACTGGACGCGACGAGACGGAAATTGGAACCTGTTTACGCTGCGCGGCGAGCTGTCCCTGGACAAGCTGAAAGCCGCTCCGGTGAGTCATGTCAGCTACTTCGAGGCTGACGCCTATGCGCGTTGGGCGGGGAAGAGGCTGGCCACCGAGTTTGAATGGGAGTTTGCGGCTGAAGACGCGGACGAGATAGAAGCGGCGGACGGGAATTTGCTGGAGACGGGGCGGCTGATGCCCTGGCCCTCCACCGAACTGGCAGAAAATCAGGGCGGAGCGCAGTTTTTTGGCGATTGCTGGGAGTGGACGGCAAGCGCCTACCTGGGCTATCCGGGCTTCAAGCCGCTGGCCGGGTCGCTGGGCGAGTACAACGGCAAGTTCATGAGCGGGCAAATGGTGCTGCGCGGCGGCTCGTGCGTTACGCCAGGCGACCATATTCGCGCCAGCTACCGAAATTTCTTTGCGCCGGAGACACGCTGGCAATTTTCCGGCATAAGGCTTGCATCGTGAGAAAGTGAAGCGCATCGAACGAAGAACATGAGTCCTTATGCTTCCCCGTCTGTCGGCGTACGACTCGATGAAGGTATCGCTTCTGCAGTGCGTATGGGACTTACGTCCTCTCCCAAATGGTTACCCCCGTGGCTGTTTTACGATGCGGCTGGCTCGCGGCTTTTTGAAGCAATCACCGAACTGCCGGAATACTATTTGACGCGCACCGAGCGGAGCATTCTGGCCGCACATGCGCCGGAGATGATTGCGCCGGCTCCGGCCCATACCGCAAACCATTTGAAATTGCGCATCACCGAGTTGGGCGCAGGTTCCGCGGATAAGACGCGGCTTCTGCTGCGGGCCGCGGTGGAGCGGCAGGGCACGGTGCGTTACGAACCGCTCGACGTCTCAGCCAGCGCGCTGCGAGCGGCCCGCGAGCGCATCGAGCGCGAGTTCCCCGCGGTGAGCGTGGCGCCGCAGGTTGTGGATTACACGCGCGGGAACGGAAGCGGACTCGGACTGGAGCCCGTAGAGAGCGGCGAACGGCGGCTGGTGCTTTACATCGGATCGAGCATCGGCAACTTCGAGCATGAGGATGCAATGCGGCTTTTACGCCGGGTGCGGGAGGCACTGCGACCTGGCGACGGTCTGCTGCTGGGCGTGGACCTCGTGAAAGAAGAACACACGCTGCTGGCAGCCTACAACGATGCGGCCGGCGTAACGGCAGCCTTCAACAGGAACATGCTGGAGCGTCTCAACCACGAATTGGGCGCCAACTTTGATGTTGATAACTTCGCGCACCGGGCCGTCTGGAATCGTGGCGCGTCGCGGATTGAGATGCACCTTGAAAGCCGATATGCGCAACGCGTGCGCCTCGCCTCCTTGGATCTTGACGTGAGATTTGCGCAGGGTGAAACCATTCACACCGAAAACAGCTACAAGTACGCGCCCGGCCAGGCAGAGGCCATGCTGGTTCAAGCTGGATTCAAAGCGGAGCAGTGTTGGATGGACGAGCGCGGATGGTTTGCAGTTTGCCTCGGAGAGGTGGCATAGCGATTCGTGTTGCGCCCCATTCTACCGCCCGGATGGGGCTGCAGCCGGGGCGCCTACGGTTGCCCGCTTACTTTGGCTGCGGGATGCGAACCAGCAGAATATCGTGACTGGCAATCTCGATCGGCATGTTGTTGGTCAGGGTCACTTCCTTACCCGTCCACAGATCTTTGCCTCTCTGCGGCCCATGCAGACCGAGTTTAGCCAGGTTCAGATGGAATGGATGGGACGAGTAGCGATTAGCACCGGCGTTGAGCACGGCCACGGCCAGTGCGCCGCCGACGAGGTGGCGTGTCCAGACATCCACTTCGCCCTCAGTGTAAATGCGGCTTCCCTCGCGGCCTAGCCGGTCCTGGTCGAGTGCGATCACGTCGCGGTTGGTCAGGACGTCTCTGACCTCAGGGGTCATGTGCGGCAGGTCGTTGCCTGCGAGCAGCGGCGCGGCCAGCATGGCCCATATTGAGAAGTGGGAGCGGTCTTCAGCCAGCGTCAGTTTGCCGTTGCCCACCTCCAGCATGTCGGGATCGTTCCAGTGCCCGGGCCCCGCGTACCTTGCCAGTCCGTCCTGCTGGCTGAGGATCGCGTAAATGCGGTCCCAGTTGGGCTGAATGTCCCGCGTGGTGCGCCACAGGTTGGCGCCGGTTGAGGGTGCCCACTCCCACGCGGCATCCCGCCCGCCCATGCTGAGGGAGTAGACCATGGGACGGCCCGTAGCCCTGAGCGCGTTGCCCATCTTGGTGAAAGCTGCTTCCATCAGGCGCATCTGCTCAGCCGGGTCGTTCGGCGCCTGTGTGCGCATCACTCCGCGAAAGCTGCACAGGTCGTACTTCAGGTAGTCGATGCCCCAGGAGGCAAAGAGCCGGACATCCTGAGCTTCGTGGCCCAGCGACCCCTCAAAGCCGGCGCATGTCTTCGGTCCGGGCGAGGAGTAGATGCCAAGTTTCAGGCCTTTGGAGTGGACGTAATCGGCCAGTGCCTTCATGTCGGGAAACTTCGAGTTGCTCTGCAATTCGCCGTTCGCGTCCCGCTCGCCCTCCCATGTGTCGTCGATATTCACGTAGACATAGCCGGCGTCTCTCATCCCGGAGGCCACCATCGCATCGGCCGCGGCGCGGATGTCCTTATCGGTGACATTGCGGCGAAAGTAGTTCCAGCTATTCCAGCCCATGGGTGGCGTTTGCGCCACCATCTGCGACCGTGGAGGTTGGGTAGCCTTGTGCGTCCGCGGAGTTTGGGATGCCGCAGTAAGAGTGGCCAGGGCAAGTACGGCGATAGCGGATGAAGCAACGAGACGCATGAGTGAAACCCTCGCTGGAGAGCTATAGGGGAAATAGTATGCCGCAGAAGAAGAATCGGTCGAGGTCCGTGATCCCCCATCCCGGCCGCACAAGCAAAGGCGCGGCAAGGATGGAGCATCCGGAGAAATGAGGGTTGAAGATTACTTCGGCTGCGGGATGCGGACCAGCAGAATATCGTGGCTGGCAATCTCGATGGGCATATGGTCACTCAGCGTAACCTCTTTGCCCGTCCACAGGTCCTTGCCATTCTGCGGACCATGCAGGCCGAGCCTGGCCAGGTCCAGATGGAAGGGGTGTGTCGAGTAGCGGTCGGAGCCGGCATTGACGATGGCTACCGCCATAGCGCCGCCGGAGAGGTGGCGGGTCCAGACATCCACTTCACCCTCCGAGTAGGTTCGCGTGCCCTCACGGCCCAGCCG
>JAJZNH010000028.1 GCA_021811745.1 Acidobacteriota bacterium | reverse complement strand
GTGTATGCGGGACTTCGATTCCCTGCCCTCCCGGTCGGCGGAGGCCCAGTCCATGCTGCGTTTCCGCTTGCGGAAGATGGTGCCTTTTGACACGGAGCACGCCGGCATCAGTTACCAGATTCTGGCCCAGAACAAGACCGAGTGCCGAGTGCTCGTCACTGTCATGCCGGGACCCATCCTGGCCGAGTATGAAGGCGCGGCGCGCTCGGCCGGCTACGAACCGGGGGCAGTACTGCCTTCCAGCCTGGCGGCTCTGGAAACAGTCGATTCCAGCGAAGCAGTTTTGACCGCCAACCTGAGCGGCACGGCTCTGACGACTTCCATCACGAGCGGGCAGGATCTTTTGCTCCACCGCATCCTGGAGTTGCCCGCGGATCGCAATCAGCGCATCTCCGAGATCCAGCGAAGCATCGCCGTGGCAGCGGCGTACTTTGAAGATAAGCTACAGTTTCCCCCAAGTGTTTTACACTACGCCGGCGCTCACGATGCCCGGGAGTTTTCGCAATGGATTGACGACCGCGAATTGACTGTCGTGCAACTCGTAGACCAGCCCGGCAATGCTGCATGGCCGGCAAGCGTTGCCGGCGTAACCGGCGCGCTGGCAGGGGTGAGGTAGGCCATGCGTATTACTCTCAACCTCGCCACCCGCCCCTTCGCCGACCTGGGTCCTGCGAAGAAGCGTCTACGCATTGCCATGGCTGTGCTGGTCGTCATCGCCGCCTGCCTGGCGCAGGGCCTGCACTCGATGCACAAGAAAGCGGACGTGGCCCGCGCGCGCGCCCACTCGCTCGATGGAGACATTGCCCTCATTACACGGGAACAGCAGACCTACAAGACAATGATGCGCAAACCGGCCAACGCCAAGCTGCTGGCACAGGTACAGGCATTGAATCAGCTCTTCGACGAAAAGGCCTTCTCATGGACGCTGGCCATGGAGAACCTGGAGACCGTGCTGCCCGGCGGAGTTCAGGTTTCCACTCTTGAGCCCATCCGGGACAAGGATGGCCATATCACGCTGCATCTGCGCGTGGTTGGTCCACGGGACAAGGCAGTGGAACTGGTAAGCAACCTGGAACACTCCAACCGCTTTCTGATGCCCCGCATTGTAGGAGAATCCTCGGTCGAAAGCGGCGAGGGGCCGAATGCCCACCTGGAGCCGGTCAGCGCATCGAACCGTTTCAATCTCGACATCCTAGCCGACTACAACCCGCCTTCGCAGGTGAATTCAAAAGCCGGCAAGACAGCAGAAACCAGCGGCAAGAACTCCCCGGATGAGGCAAAAGCATCAGTGCGCGGGAACTCTGAGATTCGCGCGGCTGGCCGCCGTACGATTCCTCAGACCGGTCAGTCGCATGGCCGTCGCCCGTACAAGGTCTTGCCCCGGCGGACGCCTCTCCAGCCAAAGCCCAGCCCCGCCCCTGGCGCGGCAACCGGAGGTTCGCGATGAAAAATGGCGCACCCTCCGTGTGGCGTGAGCGCCTGCGCTCGCCTCTGACGTGGCACTATGCGGCGCTCTCCGTACTCGTTCTGCTGGTTCTGTGGCTGGGAATCCGGCTGGGAATGGATTGGACGGCGACGGACAGCCACTCCGTTGACGTACTGGCCAACAAACAGGTCGAGTTGAAGGCGCTACGGCTTGAAACCGCGCCCCTGCGCGGACTGGACAAACGCGTCGAAAAAACCCGCGAGGAGTTAAAGGACTTCTACGAAAGGCGAATTCCTCCCAACTACTCCTCGATCGCGACCCGCATCGGCGATTTGCAAGTAAAGTCCGGAGTAAGGCTCTCCCGGATTCAGTACACACAACGGCCTCCGGGCGCGGATCTGACTGAGATCTCCATGGAGGCGGGCATCAGCGGCGACTATCCCGCGGTCATGCGTTTTATCAACAGCATCGAGCGCGACCCGATGTTCTTTATCATCCGGGCGATGGCCTTGACGGGCCAGCGAAGCGGACAGGTGAATCTCCGCATTCGTATCTCCACATGGCTGCGGCCGGAAGCCGCCGCGGCAAGCGGTTTGCCGACGGTTCGAGAGGAGGATGTGCCTCCACTCGCATCCAGCGCCAACGCCAAGGAGGGCCAGTAGCCGTGGCAATGCGTCTGGGTACGGAAAACAAACGCCAGGTTTACGCAGTGATTGTGCTGTTCTCGTTTATCTTCGGCTACGGAGGCTGGCAGCTTTACCAGACGATCGTGGGGCCGTCTGTGCCGGCACGCCGGCCGCCGGCAAATGAGAGCACGCAGACTGGAACCGCATCAGCGAACGGACAAGAGGCGCAAAAGCTCAGCAACGCCAGCATCGATCCCACCCTGCATTTTGACAAGCTCGCCGAAAGTGAAGACGTGGTATACACCGGGACGGGCCGGAACATCTTCTCGGCCGATTCAGCACCCGTGCAGATGGAAAAGCCGATCAAGAGCGCCCGGGCCAGCGGTCCGGCAGTGATTACGCCCGCGCCTCCGCCCGGCCCGCCCAAGCCGCCGCCCATTGACCTGAAATATTTCGGCTATACCGAGTCAAGCGATAGATCACTCGAAGCCTTCTTCGTCCATGGAGATGACATCTTCATGGCCAAGACAGGTCAGATCGTCGACCATCGTTATAAAGTGGGCCTGATCCGTCCCCAAAGCGTCGACATCACCGACCTGGGCTACAACAACAAGCAAGTTCTGACTGTAACGGGATTCTGAACCGGCTTACGAGATGATGACATCCAATCCAACCCGCCGCCAGCCGCCCCCATCTGAAGAGGGCTTCATCCTGCTGGCGGCGATTTTCCTTCTACTGCTCTTTACGCTGGCGATCTCGGTTGCCGCACCCCGCGTCGCCAAGCAGATCCAACTCGACCGCGAACGGGAAACCATGGAGCGCGGCAAGCAATACGAACGCGCCATCCAGCTCTATTACAGGCAGTTCCAGGCCTATCCGCCCAATCTCGACGCGCTGGTAAAGACAAACGAAATTCGATTTCTGCGTCAGAAGTACAAGGACCCGATCACCGGCAAGGCCGACTGGAAGCCCATTCTCTTCGGTCAGAATAAGACGCCCACGGCGATGGGCTTCTTCGGGCAGCCGTTGGCGGGCAGCGCCACGACGGTGGCGGGAACAGGCCCCAGCGGCGGAAACGGCGTACAAGGCGCATCGCCGATGGGAAGCGGTTCGCTCTTTGACTCGGGCGGCTCAGGAACCGGGCCGGGGGCTCCGGCCGCTCCGGGCGGAATGGGAGACAGTTCCTCCAGTCCCATGAGCGGGGCTAGCAGCCCGATGAGCAGCCCCATGAGCGGGACAAGCGGCACATCAACCGGCAGCAGTTCCGCCCCGGGAACCGGTAGCGGATCCAATAGCGGATCGGGGAGTGGACTGAGCGGCCAGACTTTCGGCGGCGGGGGCATTATTGGCTTCGAGCCCGGCAGCCCCAAGCAGTCCATCATGATCTACAAGAAGAAAGACCATTATAACCAGTGGGAGTTTGTCTACGATCCTCTTGCCGATCAGACCATGACCGGCGGAAATTCCGGCGCAATTGGCCAGCCCGCCAGCAGCACCTCAAGTCCTGTGGGCAGTTCCCCGTTTGGTTCAAGCTCGCCTTCCGGTTCTGGTGCACCTTCCGGTTCAAGTTCGCCGTTTGGCTCAAGTTCGCCGTTTAGTTCAAGCCCTGGAACCGGCTCGGGCAACGGTTCGTCCTCTTCACCCATGTCACCCGCTCCGCAACAGTAACGGGTACGCTGTACCTTCCATGCCGCGAAGAGGCCACAACGGACAACAGGCCCGTCCCCGGCGTGGGGGCGGGCCTGTTTGCGAGGGAACCCAAGGCAGATCAGCGCGCTGTTGTCAGCAATTAGACATTGAAGGATGAGCCGCATCCGCAGGTGCTCTTCACCTGGGGATTGTCAAACTTGAAGCCAGCCGCTTCCAATGTCTCCACATAATCCACTGTGCAGCCGTTCAGGTACATCAACGAGGTAGCATCCACGAAGACCTTCAGGTCGTCGAACGTGAAGACCTTGTCCATCATGCCGCTCTGGTTCTCGAAAGCCATGGAATATTGAAAGCCGGAGCAGCCCCCGCCCACCACGCCAATGCGCAGCCCTGCCGGCAGCGGATCCTGGGTAGCCATGATCTCACGCACTTTTGCAATCGCCTGCGGAGTCAGGGTAAGAGGCGTCTTCTTGGTCGTTTCCTGGGCGGATGTAGCAGTTGCTGTAGCCATAGTTTCTCCCGAGAGTGAAGGTATAACCCTTCTCTGTACTTTACCGTTCACCGGGCGAGGATACAAGCCCGATGCCGGCTTTCCTCCTACTTGGATGCATCCGCAGACAGAAAGTCGCGAAAATCCGGCCCCTCTGGAAAACCCTTGTCTATCAGGCAATAGACCCGCGTCCCACCCCCCAACTCCGGGCCACCTGAACCAGAAAAATGCGCCCAAAAAATAATTCGCGGCGCGAGTACCAATTCCGGGCTATGATTGTCAACCAAAAGGCCCTCCACCTTCGAGGCCGCAATTTCTGCACGGACCCCGCCGGTGAGGGGACGGAATGAATTTGGAGGAGGACGAGTATGGGGTTCATGCCGATCATGTGGGTCGTATGGAGCTCTTTGGTCGTAATTGCGGCTGGGCTGTATATCTATCGCTCGAGCCTGACCCGGGACGAGGAAGACCAGATCTTCCTTGACGATTCGTTTGAACACGAAAAGGCAGCGCAGGCAGTGATTGTCTCAAAAGTAGCCAGGGTGGAGCCCTATCTGCACGTCGCACAATGGCTGGTCCTGGCCATGACAGCAGTGGTCGTCATCTATTACGTCTGGAACATTCTTGAGCAGCTCAACATCGTCCACTAACACGGGCCTTCGGACTCGAACCGCGCAGGATATCCGGCGGCGGTGTTGCAACACCGCCGCCGTGCTTCCCTTTACTCCACTTGCTGCTTGGCGCGATACCCGTCGCGGGCGATGATCTGGTACTTAAGCGGGTGATGCTTCTGGTCCTGGAAGCGCAAAGGCTTGCCTTCCGCGTCCACCAGTTCCACACGCAGCTTGCGCCATGTCCCGTCCTGCTTGGCATCGCTCGGCCGGTAGACGAGTTCGTACTTGGACCGGATCGCCTGGTTGATGGACCGGACATCATCGGGCAGTTCACCAGCAAATCGCGGGAAGAAGCTCATGCCTCCCGTATAGCTTGCGAAGGTTCTCATCTGGTTGTCGGCCTGGAGATAGGTCATGTCGTACATGCCGCCCCTCATCCCCGGCTGCCCTTCAGTCAGCGCGAGCAAAAGCCCACCCGTCGAAATGGTGTAGATCGTGACATTGCGAGATTCCTTTACGCGCTTGAGCATCTGGTCTAGAGTGAGCTGGGACATCGAGTCGTGTCCAGATGCAATGAGAATGATGTACTTTTGCCCCGGAATACGCGAAAGCCGGTCCAGCGCGTCGCTAAGCGCATCGAAAATGTTCGTTTCATAAAATGCGGCGGGAGCCCATGCTTGCATTCCCAGCGTGTTAATCGCCTGCTGGATCTCCGCATGGTTCTGCGTGAAATCGACCATGATATGCGGCGTCAGATCGAAAGTCGTCAACGCCACATAATCCTGCGGGCGAAGTTGCTCGGTAAAGGCCCACGCCGCATTCAGCATGTCGAATCGGAAAGGCCAGCCGTGCGCGGCAAACTCGCATAAAAGCAGCGCCGTGATCGGGGCTTCAATACGCCTGAAGCCAATGATCTTCTGCTGCACCCCGTTCTCAAACACGCGGAAGTTGCCTGGCTGAAGGCCGGGAACAAACTGGCCGGTCTTTTGAAGCAGTACGCCCACATCCAGTGTCACTTCGGGGACGTTCAACTGCAGCGAGTAATTCCCTGCCCCCGGCGGATTCTTAAACTCCGGACGCGGCGGCGCCGGAACCGGAGCGACGTCGGCCGGCGTCTTCTTGGGCAACGCAATCACGCCGGAGTCCCCGGAAGGCCCACCGGAGGCCGGCGGAGTCTGAACGGTCTGCTGTGATTGGGGATTGGCGGGCTGCTGGGCTTGCGACCGTCCAACCGGCGTTAAGGCAACAGCCATGACGAAAAGAGCCAGCACCGCAAGCGGGAGTCGGCGCTGGAAAGAGACGAATCGGCGCGATGGGTACATGGCCACCTCTCTGCTCAACAGCATAGGGGATTGTAGCAGTCTTCCAACGATTCGGGATGATTCCGTTCCCCCGGCATTTCATCGTCCTGGACTTCGATCTGCTGCTCCGGCGGCGTTTGGCTCATGCGGCCGGAAAAAACACTATCTTGGCAGCAAAAGCACAGCCCGCGCTTTACAAACGAAGCGCGCAAACCGCCAGAGCGAATGTGCTTTGTTGGTCGGCTCCCTGCAGCCGTTTCTTGCGCGCGCGCAACCACGGCCCGGCTGGCTGTACTCTTATAGACGTGGAAACTTGTTCTAAGGAAGTCCGGCATCGGATCCGAATGCTGGCAGCCGTCCTCGGTATTGCGACCGCATTTCCAGCCGCGGTCCTGCTTGCTGCGCAAACCCCTTCTGGCCGCGCAACTTCATCACCCGGGCAACGATCCCGGCCGAACGGAACAGCGGACCTCCGCCCGCCCGCGCCCGGGGGTGGTTTTTTCCCGCTTAGCCAGGTGCGCCGTGGCATGACGGCGACAGCGTGGACGGTTTTCACGGGCACCAAGCCCGTACCGATGGATGTGGAGATTCTGGGTGTGCTTCGCGGAGCGCGCGGCCCCGGCCAGGACATGATCCTGGCCCAGCTACACGGCGCCCGGCCCGAATACACGGGTGTGGTTGAAGGCATGAGCGGCAGTCCCGTCTACATTGGCAACAAGCTGCTGGGCGCGCTCTCATACCGCATTGGCCAGGTACAGTGGCTCGGCGAACACTTGAGGGAGGCTGGCGCACGAGTCGTACAGCCGGTCGGCGGGCATGCGGTCTTCATCGATGCGGGCGCGCTCTATCCGCACATT
>JAJZNH010000817.1:5513-6964 GCA_021811745.1 Acidobacteriota bacterium | reverse complement strand
TGTCCCGTAAAGGGCGTCGCCGTCTCCAGGATCCCGGTGAGCGGAGCCGCCGCCGATCGCAAGCAGCCCGCAATCATGCAGACACAGCTCAACGACGTTTCCTTCACGCACTATCATCTATTTCGCTCAGAAACCAAAATCCTGCCCTGAGTGCCTGCCGTGGAATCGGGCAGGCTGGCATGTGCGGGCACTTTTCCGGAGTGGCGCCGGCTATTGAGTCAAGGCTACGGCGGTCCGGCGCGAGTGGATGGTGGGGAAGTAGCCGGTGCGGGTGCGCACATCCAGTTTCCCCATGCCTTTTGCATGGGCAACCACCTGGACACGGCGGAAGCCCGGGATCGATGCCGGTTTTGTCGAGTGATAGCCGAGCGTGTACTGGGTGCGAATGTCGCGAGCCACTTCTGCGGCGATCTGATCCACCTGCTCGATGTTCTTCGGGAAGAATGCCATGCCGCCGGTTTCCGTCGAGAGCAGCTCCAGCGCCCGCCGGGCGCGGCGCACCTCCCCGCGGTCCATTTCGTCGCCGAAGAGCAATCCGATCGAATAGATCACCGGACCGGAGAGCTGCTGCACGCGGCGGATGGTCTGCTCGAGAGTGAGCGTGGAGGCGTTGTCCTCGCCGTCGGTGATCAGGATCAGCACCTGCTTGGGGCGTTTTCCGTCGGCGACCAATTTGTCGGCCGAGGCGACCACTGCGTCGTAAAGCGCCGTGCCGCCGCGCGAGTCGATGTGCGACAGGCCGTCGCGCAGCTTGGCCACGCTCGAGGTGAAGTCCTGGTCAATGAAGGCCTCATCGGAGAAGTTCACGACGAAGGCCTGATCCTGCGGGTTGGAAGCCTCGATCAGATCCAGCGCCGCTTTGTTGACGGAGGGACGCTTTCTGTACATCGAGCCGGAGTTGTCGATCACCAGGCCGATCGAGACCGGCAGGTCGGTGTGCTGAAAGCTGATGATGTGCTGCCGGACGCCATCCTCATAGACTTCGAAATCGTCCTTGGTCAGGTTCTGGACCAACTGATTCCCGTTGACCACGGTTGCATTCAGCACCACCTCGTCTACATCGGTGTGCAGCACGAAACCTTGCCCCTGCTTGCGCATCGGTCCCTGGGACGTTGCGGGAGCCGAGTCCGGGGACCGCACCGGGTCGGTATCGACCGACAGTGACGGCGGATGCCCTGGAACCGTCTGCGAGTTACCGGTTTCGGCGGCCAGCGACGCGGCGGGAAACAACAGCGCCGCTCCGGCCAAAAGCATTGCCAACATAGCGTTACCGCAAAGGCGCATAGTAGCCCGTACGTGCATACACCGTCAGTGGAGGCAGACCCGGCGGTGGATTCACTTTCACCTTCAATTTACGCCACTTGCCGTCATGCGCTAATTGCCTCGGCCGGTATCCGATTACGTATTGGTTGCGCAGCTCGGTGGAGATCTTCTCGGCAATATCGCTGAGT
>JAJZNH010000817.1:0-5503 GCA_021811745.1 Acidobacteriota bacterium | reverse complement strand
CCGCCGCTCTCCTCACACAGGCTTTGCAGAAGCTGCGGTCCCATACGTTCCTCGGGGGTCGGAGCGTAGGGGTCGAAGATGCCCATGGCGTAGATCTGCATGTCGCTCTCACGGACTTGGGCGCGCACTTCGCCTTCGGTGTAGCGGGAGCGGTTGTCGCCGCCATCGGAGACAATCAGCAGCGCCTTGCGTTCGTGCCTGGCTTCGCGCATCTTGGCGATCCCATAGTAAATGGCATCGAGGAGAGCGGTTCGATGGCCGGCGTGGACGGTTGCCAGCCGCGCCTCGATATCGTCGACCGAAGTGGTAAAATCCTCAATCAGCTCAGGCCGATCGTTAAAGCCAATCACAAAGAACTCGTCCTGGGGGTTGGCGGTTTTGATGAACTGCAGAATCGACTCCTTGGCGCGCACCAGTTTGGACGTCATGGACCCGGAAAGGTCGAAGATGATCCCGATCGAAACGGGCGCGTCCTCGCTGGCAAAGCTGGTGATTTTCTGTTCGCCGTTGTTCTCGTAGACCTGGAAGTCATTTTCTTCCAACCCCGTCACCAGGCGGTTCAAGGGATCGGTCACCGTTACCGGGACCAGCACCATATCCGTGTTCAGGCGGATAAAGGAGCCAGGATGCAGTCGCAGGGCGTCCCGGCCCGTAGCTGGAGGGGCCTCGGCTCCCTTGGGTTCACCGGCCGGCGCCGTGGAATTGGACGGCGGATTGACGTGCACCTCGTTCAACTGATCCTGGGCCGTCAGCGGAGGGCCGCACATCGCCCCAGCCAAAGCGCAAACCAAAACCCACAGGAGCGTCAACCGCAGAAAACCGCTTCCTCTTTTTTGAACGCGCTGGAGGGAAACGATGGTCATGGCGCAGCACCCTGAGAATGATGGCGATAGTACCACGGTTGCCATTTTTCTGGCCTAAGGTCTCCAGTTCCCGCTTTCCCGGATTCCGGCGCCGGATTCACGCGATCGCCGCCGACGTACTGAGATACAATCGACCCTGAGCGGTTTTTTCATCGCGGTATTCCGAACCGTTTGGCGGCGCCGCCCGGTGTGGTTGCCTCGAGATCCGGAGAGGGTACAGGAGCTGGAAGAATCTGCTTGCGAGGCCGTTCCTGGTCACCCAGGAAACCCGGAGCCCGAAAAACTGTTGCTTCAGTGGGGAGAACGACCGCCTTCATGGCCCGCATCTATCCGTTCCGCGCCCTGCGTTACAATCCCAGAACCGTACGTCTCGATGACGTGGTCACCCAGCCTTACGACAAGATCTCCCCTGCCATGCAGCAGGCCTATTATCAGCGAAGCCCGTTCAATCTGGTCCGCATCATTCTCGGCCTTCCTGAACTCTTTGACGCGCAAAAAGGGGAAAACGTATATACCCGCGCCGCCCGGGATTTTCGTGCCTGGCGCGAGCAAGCTGTGTTGATTCAAGAGAAAGAACCGTGCGTTTTCGCTTATTCGCAGCGGTTTACGGTGCCGGGAACAGGGATCGTCAGGGAACGGCGTGGTTTTATCGCCCTGGGCAAGCTGCACGAGTACGACGAGCAGGTGGTTTTCCGGCATGAGCAGACACTCTCCAAGCCCAAAAGCGACCGGCTCAACCTGCTGAAAGCCACGCGGGCGCACTTTGGCCAGATCTTCATGCTTTACTCCGATCCGGCAGGCAGCGTGGACCGGATTCTGTTTGACGGGAACGGGCCGGCCGACGCGGAAGTGACGGACGAATACGGCGTTCTGCACCGGCTTTGGCGGGTCAGCGATCCTTCCACCATCCGGCTGCTCACCTCCGCCATGGCGGATAAGAAGCTGATTATCGCCGACGGCCACCATCGCTACGAGACGGCGCTGAACTATGGGCGTGCCTTTGCCGAGGCTCATGCGCCGCAGGCGGCCGCCGAGATGCCGACGAGGCCGGAATACAGTTCGGGCCAGATTTCCCAGCCAGCCTTCCCCGAATCGGCGGCGATGATGACGTTTGTCAATATGGATTCGGAAGGACTCGTCATTCTACCGACCCATCGCGTTGTGCACAGCCTTTCCGGATTCGATCCGAAGGCTTTTGCCCAGGCGGCCGGTGAGTTCTTTCTGTTGAAAGAGTTGCCCGCAGGCGATGCCCAGCAGTCCATCGAAATCCTGAAGAAGCAGGAAGGGACGGCTTTTGTGGCTGCTACCCGGACCGGCGCGCTGCTGCTGCTCTCGAAGCCGGAAGCCGTGAATGCCGCCCTTGCCGCGCTTCCGGAACGGCAGCGGCGTCTGGATCTGACGCAACTGCACGCCATTGTTCTCGATCGGATTCTCGGGCTGGATGCGGAGAAGGTGCGGGAGCAGACGAACATCCGCTATCTGCGGGATGCCGCCGAGGCGATCGATCAGGTGGAACGCGGCCAGGCCGACGTGGCATTCCTGACCAATCCTGTCACCATGAATCAACTGCGCGAGGTGGCGTTTGCCGGGGATGTGATGCCGCAAAAATCGACTGATTTCTATCCCAAGCTGCTGAGCGGTCTGGCGATTTATGCGCTGGAATAGAGGAATGCGCCCGGCTCCGGCAGCTCGCAGCACCGGTTCGATGCTTTCTGCCTTCGAGCCCCGCGGGGGGATGAAAGCTCTCGCTGTCGCCCTGATCGTTTTCATTTTGTTCACCCTTGGAACGGCAGCGAGCCACGGCCAGGCAGCGCCTGTGTCCGCGGGCCGGTTTGTTGTCCTGCTCGATCCGGCGCACGGCGGTGACGATTCCGGCGCCCGGCTTCCTGGACCCGCTGACCAGACGGCTGCCGAGAAAGAATTCACGCTGGCGCTGAGCGTGCGGCTGCGCTCTCTGCTGGAGGCGCGCGGCATTCAGGCGGTCACCACGCGCGAATCGGACGCCACGCTCACCGGCGATCAGCGCGCACAGATTGCCAACCACGCCGCCGCGCAGGCCTGCCTGGTTCTTCACGGCACGATGAGCGGTTCCGGCGTCCATCTGTTTCTCTCCTCTCTGCGGCCGGCGCAGCCGGCGCGCTTTGTACCCTGGAAGACCGCGCAGGCCTCCTGGGTCGCGCGCAGCGTAGCCCTGGCTGGGGTGCTGAATTCGGCGCTGCTGCACGCGGGAACCACGGTAACGCTGGGGCGAACCGCATTGACCACCGTGGACAGCATGGCGTGCCCGGCGGTCGCCGTTGAGATTGCGCCGGACAACCCCACGAAGAGCGGATCCGGGAAGCCCTCCGGACTGAACGATGCTGCCTACCAGGCGCGCATCGCGGAAGCACTGGCCGCGGGACTGCTGGAATGGCGCGAGGAGGGGCGGCAACCGTGATTCCCCGCTATCAGACCATTCTGTTCTTCGTGCTTCTGGCCTCTTCGGTCGCGATGGGGGTTGTATTGTGGCATCTGCGCGACCGTGCGCACCAGCGACTGATGGCCGGCGAGGCGCCGACTCCCACGCGCGCGCCCGAGGTGGCGCCGGTGGAGAAGGCCACACTGATGGTCGCCAACGACGCCACCGATTCCCTGGAGGTACGCGAACTCACCTTGCCGCTTCCGCCGAGTTCCAATGAGCGCGCCCGCGCCGTACTGGGCAAATTGCTTGACCTGTACGCCGACCCCGGCTCGACGCATCCCGTACCCGGCGGCGCGTCGTCCATCGCCCAGGTGTTTCTGCTTCCGGTGAAGCCGGCAAGCGCGGCGGCAACGGCAGCGGAAGCCGGAAGCCTGAATCCGCCGCCAGCCGGCGCGGAGATGGCAGTTGTCAACCTGACCGGCGCGTTTGCCGCCAGTCACCCTTCGGGCATCGAGACCGAGACCCTCACCCTGCTTTCGATTTGTGCGACGCTGCACGCGAATCTGCCGCAGGTGAGCGAAGTGCGGTTCCTGGTGGATGGCCAGCCGAAAGCAACACTGGCCGATCATGCGGACCTGATGCACACGTATCTAACCGCGGATCTGGAGACCGGCCAGGAAGTTCATCCATGAGTTTGAAAAGCGTTTCCACCATTGGCGTTTTCGATTCCGGGTTTGGGGGCCTGACGGTGCTGCGCGCCCTGGTGAACCGTCTGCCGCGGGCGCGGTTCGCCTTTTTGGGCGATACGGCGCGGCTGCCTTACGGGTCTAAATCGCGGCGGACGATTGCGCGCTATGCCGCCCAGAGCGCGGAGTTCCTGGTGCGCGAGCAGGGCGCGGAGTTTCTGGTGATTGCCTGCAACACGGCCAGCGCGCTCGCGCTCGATGCCATTCAGGACGCGGTGCCCGTGCCGGTGCTGGGCGTGATCGAGCCCGGAGCTGCGGCGGCGCACACCGCATCGAAGACCGGCGACGTGCTGGTGATCGCCACCGACGCCACCGTGCAGAGCCATGCGTACGCCGCCGCCTGCCGTGCCCGGGGCATGCGCGCTCTCGAGAAGGCCTGCCCGCTGCTGGTGCCGCTGGTCGAAGAAGGATGGACCCGTCATCCTGTCACCGCCGAGGTGATCCGGATCTATCTGGACGAGCTGCTGACGGCGGCGGCGGAAGACCATCTTCAGCCCGACGCGCTGGTGCTGGGCTGCACGCACTATCCGCTGCTGCGCCCGCTGATCGAGCAGGCCATTGCCCGCGGTGCGCGCGCCGGCATGCAGGTGATCGACTCCGCGGAATCGACCGCCGAGCGGGCCGTGCAGCTCTTCAATGGGCACGCCGAACCGCCCGCCCCCGGCGAATTGGCGGTGGAAATCCGCTGCTTCGCCACCGATTCCGTCGACAAGTTCGAGCGGCTGGGATCGCGCTTTCTGGGCCGGCCCGTGGGGCGGGTCGAGCTGATCGATCTCGGCGGCTGAGACGGCCCCGGTTCCGCAGCCGTCGGCGCCGGATCGGGTGGGTTCCGGATCGCCACATTGGCTCTGATATTCTGAACAACGGCGGCGCATCTGCCGCTTTTCTCTATGCAAATCGACCTTGGGAGGAACCGGAAAGCATGATCGATCTGTCGGGCAAAACCGCTGTGGTTTTCGGGCTGGCCAACAAACGCTCCATTGCCTGGGGCATCGCCCAGAAACTGCACGCGGCCGGCGCCACCCTGGCCATTTGCTACCAAAACGAGCGGATGAAGGCCGAGGCCGAGGACCTGATTCACGAGCTTCCCGGCGCGAGCGGCTTTCAGTGCGACGTCTCCAGCGACCAGGAGATCGACGCGTTGTTTGCGGCGCTGAAGGAGAAGTACGGTAAGCTGCACATCCTGGTGCACGCCATCGCCTACGCGCCCGCCGAGGACCTGAAAGGCGAGTTCGTCAATACCAGCCGCGAAGGCTTCCGCATCGCCCATGAAGTGAGCGTCTACTCGCTGATCGCGGTGAGCCGCCGCGCCGCGCCGTTGATGACCGACGGCGGCAGCATCATGACCATGACGTACTACGCCGCCGAAAAAGTGGTGCCGCATTACAACGTCATGGCCATGGCCAAAGCTTCGCTCGAATCCGCGGTACGCTACCTGGCGTACGATCTTGGCGCCAGGAACATCCGCGTGAACGCCATCTCCGCCGGCCCCA
>JAJZNH010000514.1 GCA_021811745.1 Acidobacteriota bacterium | reverse complement strand
CCGCGCCCGCGCCTGCGCGCGCCTGTTCGCCGAGACCACGCGCGACGGCGTGTATTCGCATGGGGTCAACCGCTTCCCGCGCTTCGTCGCCACGATCCGCAACGGCAGTGTTGACGTGAATGCGGAACCCAGGCTGGTGGCTCGCTTCGGGGCCATCGAGCGCTGGGACGGGCAGCGCGGGCCGGGCAATCTGAACGCGCTGGCCTCAATGGAGCGCGCCATGGCGCTGAGCCGAGAGCACGGCCTGGGCTGTGTGGCGCTGCGCAACACCAACCACTGGATGCGCGGCGGCACTTACGGCTGGCAAGCGGCCGAGGCTGGCCTGATCGGTATCTGCTGGACAAACACCATGCCCAATCTGCCGCCTTGGGGTGGAACTGCTCCGGTGATCGGGAACAATCCGCTGATTCTCGCCGTGCCGCGCGCCGATGGACCAGTGGTGCTGGATATGGCGATGTCGCAATTTTCTTATGGCGCTCTGGAGAGCTATCGCACGCGTGGCGAGATGCTGCCTGTGGACGGGGGTTTTGACGGTGAGGGCAAGCTGACCCGCGATCCTGCCGCGATCGAAACGTCGCTGCGTCCGCTGCCCGCCGGATACTGGAAAGGCTCCGGACTTTCGATCCTGCTCGATATGATCGCCGCCACGATGTCGGCAGGCAACGCCACGCATCAGATCGCCGCGGATTCACTGCGCGAGACCTGCGTCTCGCAGATGTTTCTGGCGCTGAATCCTGAAGCTTTTGGTCCCGCTGAGATGGCTGCGCACGTCGCCGATGAAATCGTCGAGTCGGTGCGTCATTGCCCGCCCGCGGAAGCGGGAGGCAGGGTGCGATATCCCGGCGAAAAGACGCTCGCAACGCGAGC
Source organism: Acidobacteriota bacterium (assembly GCA_021811745.1). The sequence continues at coordinate 6,102 of JAJZNH010000514.1, read as the reverse complement.
GGAAAATATGAAGCTGGGATTGCCCGTGGCGCCGGCGCTGTGGGAGCAGATTCTGGCTATGTAATTCCTGCACGCAAAGCCTGCTATGGCGCCCGGGATGTTTCCGTGTGCCACTTGAACGCAGTACTTCGGGGTTGCAAACGATTCGGGTAAGTGTCCCGCTCGCCGATCCCCGAATATGCTGCAGGGTGGTGAAAGGTGTGCCCCGCAGTTTGATCGCGATGAGCGGGCTTTGGGGATGAAGTCGCATCGCGATCAGGACAGGACCGCGCCATGCGGCTTTGAAGCGATTCGAGAAGCCAGTACAGATGGAGCAGTCTTTCCCACCATGCCGCGGGCATTCGCGGCGCATTTGAAATCGAGTCGGAATGGATAGCGAGGCTTCGAGGCCCACTTATCGCGATAAAGCCGCGATGAGTGAGCCACACACCGCATCCCTGCCGAAGGGATCAAGAGCGCGGCTGAATGGATGCGTGGGTCTGCCGTATCGCGTATCAACAAACACGGGCGCATCCCACCATGGGGATGCGCCCGTGTGACCTTCTGAATGAAGGGTGATTCCGCGGAAGAAAAGCTCGCTTACGCGGCCTCTTCGCCGCCTTCGCCTTGCGCTTCGGCTTCCTTCTTCTGCTCTTCGAGCTGCTTTTCGAGCTCGGCGCGCTTCTTGGCCTTGAGGTCGGCGCGCTTCTGGCGCTTCACCTCAAGCTGCTTTTCGGAGCCCAGCAGCTCGATGAATGCCTTCTCCGCTCCGTCGCCCTTCTGGAAGCCGGTGCGGACGATGCGCAGATAGCCGCCGTTGCGGTCGCCGTAGCGCGGCGCCACGGTGTCAAACAGCCGCTTCACGGCCTTGTCGGTCTGGAGGAAGCTGAGCGCCTGCCGGCGCGCATGCAGATCACCCTTTTTGCCCAGGGTGATCATCTTCTCTACGTGCGGACGCACCGCTTTGGCCTTGGCCACGGTGGTCTCCACGCGGTCTTCTACGATAACGGACGTGGCCAGGCTGCGTAAAAGCGCGCGGCGATGGCTGGTGTTGCGTCCGAGCTTAAATCCTGCATTGCGATGGCGCATGGCAAAAACTCTCTTTTCCGAAATTCTTGAGCTTAAAGCTCTCAGCTTTCAACTCTCATCTCTCGGTGATTTCCTCGCCGGCGATGCGGCTGGGGAGCACCGAGCCATCAGCGATCCTCCAAGTGGCTGACCGCTGATGGCTGAAAGCTGACAGCCGTTCTTAAAAATTCTCCGTCTCGGTGGGCAACTGCAGATCCACCGAATCGAGCGGCTCGTCCTCTTCGTCATAGTGGTTGTAGCTGGCGGCCAGAGCCGTCGCAGGCGGGATGCTCGTCGGCCCCGGAACCGCGTTGCCCTGCTCGTCGATCTTCATGCCCAGCGACAGACCCATCTGCGCGAGAATCTCCTTGATCTCGTTCAGGCTCTTGCGGCCGAAGTTCTTGGTCTTCAGCATCTCGGCCTCGGTCTTCTGCACCAGCTCGCCGATGGTCTGAATATTGGCGTTCTTCAGGCAGTTGTAGCTGCGGACTGAAAGCTCCAGCTCCTCCACGCTCCGATTGAGGTTGTCGTTGCGGAGCAGAATACGGCCTTCCTCGCCGCGCGCATCCGCTTCGATCTCCTCTTCGAAGTTGATGAAGATGTTCATGTGGTCCTTAAGCAGCTTGGCTGCCAGGCCCACAGCATCGGCGGGCAGCACAGCACCGTTCGTCCACACTTCCAGCGTCAGCTTGTCGTAGTCAGTGATCTGGCCCAGGCGAGCGGCGTCTACCGTATAGTTCACGCGGCGCACCGGCGAGTGGACCGAATCCACGGGAATGAAGCCTAGACCGAGATCCGAATCGAAGTTCTTGTCGGCGGAGACATAGCCGCGCCCGCGCTTCAGGCGCATCTCCATCTCCAGCCGGCCGCCTTCTGAAACGGTGGCGATATAGATATTCGGATCCAGAATCTGCACATCGCCGTCGGCTTCAATCATGCCGGATGTGACCACTCCGGGCTGGTCGGCGCGCAGATAGAGGGCCTTGGGACCGTCGCCTGAAAGCTTGAAGGGAATCTGCTTGAGATTCAGGATGATGTCGGTCGCGTCTTCAACCACGCCGGTGATGGACTGGAACTCGTGTAGAACGCCCTCGATGCGTACCGCGGTGACCGCGGCGCCCTCAATGGAGCTAAGCAGGGTACGGCGTAATGCGTTGCCAATGGTGGTGCCAAATCCGCGCTCGAAGGGCTGGGCGCTGAACTTGCCGTAGGTGTCGCTAAGCGTCTCGGCTTCGACCGCCAGGCGCTTCGGTTTTTGAAATCCTCTCCACAACATAGTGATCTCTCGTTTCCCGCGCGGCGAGTGCGTCGCGATGCATTTTGCGGCGGCCGCGCAAGTTCTCCTTTTGGTTGAAATGCAGCTCTCAGCTATCAGCTATCAGCTTTCAGCTCTTCCTTACGGCAAGCCACAGAGGTCGGCCTTCCCAGGAAAGAAGCTGAGAGCTGATAGCTGACAGCCGATAGCTGTTCTTACTTGCTGTACAACTCCACAATCAGCTGCTCGTTGATCGGCAGGTTGACGTCCGCGCGCTTGGGCAGATGGAGAACGCGCCCGGACATATTCTCAAAGTTTGCCTCAAGCCACGTGGGCACAGGGTTCTGTGCCGCGAACTGCGATGCCTGCTGCACGATGACCAGGTTCCTGGCACCCTCACGGATGGCGACCTCGTCACCGGCATTGACCTGATACGACGGAATGTTCACCTTGCGGCCATTGACGGTCACGTGCCCGTGACGGACAACCTGGCGGGCCTGGCGGCGCGAAATGGCAAAGCCCAGACGGAAGGCTACGTTGTCCAGGCGGCGCTCCAACTGCTGGATGAGCAGCTCGCCGGTGACGCCGGTGGCGCGGTTGGCCTTCTCGTAGTACTCGCGGAACTGACCCTCAAGCGTGAAGTACATGCGCTTGGCCTTCTGCTTTTCATGCAGCTGCAGGCCGTAGCCCACAATCTTGGCCTTGCGGTCCTTGCCGTGCTGGCCGGGAGGAAAGTTGCGCTTCTCCAGGGGGCAACGGTCGGATGTACATTTGGCGCCCTTCAAGAAGAGCTTCGTGCCTTCACGACGGCAAAGGCGGCAGACTGCTCCGGTATAACGAGCCATTTCTTCTCCTGACTTCGGATGTCGGCCGGTTTACGTCCGCTGCAACAGATGTCATCCCGGCCCGGTTTAGCTTTCAGCTTTCAGCCCTTAGCTTTTCTTTTCCATATGGAGGGCTCGACGATAGCGAGCGGCTCCAGGGAACGGATAGCTGACGGCTGATAGCTCCTTCTTAGACCCTTCTCCGCTTCGGCGGCCGGCAGCCATTATGCGGCACCGGCGTCGCGTCGCGGATCGACTTCACTTCAATCCCCGCGGCAGCCAGAGCGCGAATCGCCGACTCACGGCCCGAGCCCGGCCCGGTTACACGCACATCGACCGCGCGCAGGCCGTGATCGCGGGCCATACCGGCGGCATTCGAAGCCGCCTGTTGCGCCGCAAACGGCGTACCCTTGCGCGAGCCGCGGAAACCCAGCGACCCCGCGCTCTTCCAGCTGATGGTGTTGCCCATCTGGTCGGTGATGGTCACGATGGTGTTGTTGAACGAGGCCTGAATGTGCGCAACGCCAAACGGCACATTCTTGCGCTCGCGCTTCTTGAACTTCTTGTTCTTGGCGGCCTTGCCGGCTCCGCCCTGCTGTGGTTTCGCCATTAGGTCTTCGCCGTCGCTTTCTTCTTGCCGGCAATCGTGCCCTTACGTGGGCCCTTGCGAGTGCGGGCATTGGTGTGGGTGCGCTGGCCGCGCACCGGGAGCGAGCGCCGGTGCCGCAGGCCCCGGTAGCTCTGGATATCGATGAGACGCTTGATGTGCATCGAGGTGTCTTTGCGCAGATCGCCCTCGACGTCTCCTTCGTCCTCGATCACCTGGCGGATGCGGTTTACCTCGTCCTCGCCCAGATCCTGGATCTTCTTGAAGGCGTCAACATTGGCCTTCTCCAGAATCTTCAGCGCGCGCGGATTGCCGATTCCGTAAATGTATGTGAGCGCAATCCGCGCCTGCTTGTTGCGGGGCAGATCGACGCCAGCAATACGTGCCATTGGGATTCCTTTACTGCTTCAGGTTATGTGCCCCTCGCCGCAGCGAGTTCGCACGGGTGATTCGGAGCGCCTCCAGAGGTTCATCGCAAGCCTTGACTCAAGCTAACTAGCCTCTTGTCAGTTCACAGCAGACAGTTCACAGTTTCTTGTTGCTCGCACAATCGCTTTTGCCTGTTCCCTGATCCCTGTTCCCTTTGTGGAAGCCTCCACGTATGCCAGGCTGCCCTAGCCCTGGCGCTGCTTGTGCTTTGCGTTCTCGCAGATCACACGCACCACGCCGTGGCGGGTAATGACCTTGCACTTCACGCAAATCTTCTTAACCGATGCACGGACCTTCATTCCTGTTGCCCTTCTCCGCGCGTAAAAACCGGGCGCGGCAGATTTTGTCAGATCTCAGTCTTCGGCTTTCAACTCATCGTGCAAAGTTGAATCTGCTTCCTCAGCGCGGAAAAACCGGACGCTGCAAGCTGAGAGCTGAAAGCTACTTGTAGCGGTACACGATGCGTCCGCGATTCAGGTCGTAAGGGCTCAACTCCACGGCCACGCGGTCGCCGGGCAGAATGCGGATAAAGTTCTTGCGCATCCGCCCCGAGACATGGGCCAGCACTTCGTGATTCGTTTCGAGCTTCACCTTGAACATGGCATTCGGCAAGGTCTCAATGACCGTCGCCATGACCTCAATCGCATCTTCCTTCGACAAACCGCATCCCATTCCGCCGGCCTGCTCCAGGCGTGGCCGGCCTGTTGGACCGAGCGCTTTTACTCGGTCAGAACCCTCGCTCCGCTGGCAGTAACCGCCACCGTGTGCTCAAAATGAGCACTCATACTTCCGTCTTTGGCCACCGCTGTCCAGCCATCGTCCAAAACCATCACATCCGGCTTGCCGGCGTTCACCATCGGTTCGATGGCGATCACCATGCCCGCGCGCAACTTCATGCCTCGGCCGGCCTCGCCAAAGTTCGGCACCTGCGGATCTTCGTGCATCTGGGCCCCAATACCATGGCCCACAAAATCCCGCACCACCGAAAAACCCTCGCGCTCAACCACTCCTTGCACGGCTGCGCCCACATCACCCAGGGTCGCCCCCGGCTTGACCACCGCAATGCCTGCTTGCAGCGAAGCTTCCGTCGCCGCCAGCAGCCGCGCAGTGTCCGCGTCAATCCTGCCCACCGGCACCGTGATCGCCGCATCGCCGTAGTAGCCGTCTACCACCACCCCGAAGTCGACCGAAACGATATCCCCTTCCTTGAGAACACGCTTGGAGGACGGAATCCCGTGCACCACCTCGCTATTGATCGACGTGCACAGGACGCACGGAAAGCCGTGATATCCCTTGAAAGCGGCCTTTACGCCCAACTGAGCAAGGCGAGCTTCCGCAGCCTTCTCAAGATCGAGCGTGGTGGCGCCCGGCTTTACGTGGCCTCGCACCAGCTCCAGCACCTCGCGAACCACCCGGCCCGCGCGGCGCATCTTCTCGATTTCCTGAGACGACTTCAGTACAACTGCCACTCAACCCAGCCTTCAGCCGGCAGCTAACCACCGACAGTTACCAGCAATCGAACCGACAACTGAAAGCTGCCAGCTGATAAAAGCTTCTTACGCGCAAACACGCCATCCGGCTACGCCGTCTCGCGCAGCCGCTCGACGGCGGCAACAATTCCGGCCGCAACTTCCGCTATCGGCCGGTCTCCATTCACTTCCGCAAAACGTCCTAAGGCCCGGTAATGCTCGACGACGGGCGCCGTAAGGGCCGCGTAGGCGCGCATGCGCTCCTTGAATACCTGTTCCGTGTCGTCAGCCCTCTGAACCAGCGCCGCGCCCTCCACATCGCAGAATCCATCCCGCCGGGGCGGATTCACATAGATATTGTAGATGGTCTGGCAGACAGGACAATTTCGGCGACCGGTAATCCGGCGCAGTAATTGATTATAGTCGACCTGAATGCTGACAGCAACCACCGGTAGTGGCTTCGGCTGCGCG
>JAJZNH010000966.1 GCA_021811745.1 Acidobacteriota bacterium | reverse complement strand
AGCGCGGGGCTGATGCGGGAGCGATGAATCTGACGCGCAGCAGGCAAGGAAGTTCGCACTCAGGCAGTCGGCTATTTGGGAAGCCAAAACCCCAGGATTGTCCCTATGGTCGCATACGCCCAGCGCTTATCGTCTGGAGAGTAACGCTTGGCGAGGATGACAAACAGGCTTGCTGCCATCAATGCTACGGTGATGATTCCCCGCATGATCTCAGAAAAACCAATAGCGGAAACGGCGGTCGGAGGCACCGCCCCGCCCCTCTGCGAAGCCGGCGCCGGCGTCAGAGGAGCTGCTCCATCGCGCTGCTGAAGCGGCGCTTGAGACGATGGATTCGTCCCTTGCCTGCTGGGTGAGCGCGGCTCCGGTGGTTGGCTCCCCATCTTCGCAAAAGACCCCGGCGCCGATTCCTCTGGATTGCTGGGCGACAACTGCGCCTGGGAGCGGAGCGGATGCGGCGCAGGGGCCGCATGCCTGGACAGAATGCTCATCACTCCTACGAAAAGAAGCAGCAGAACACCCAGAAAAAACAACACCTTCGGGAAATGTTTCATGACCTCCGGCCTCTGCTTCAACTCGCATCAAAATATCACACCGGAGCCGTCGGCTCTCTATCGTTTGCGGCGTGCTTCCTTCGCCGGACGCGGCCAGCGGGCCTCGACGGTCGTGCCGATGCCGCCGCGAGGACGAAACTCGCCTCGCACCACGGCCCACTCAGGATGACACGCCTTCACCACGTCCTCCAGAACCTGATTCACGATGTTCTCCTGAAAAATACCCAGGTTCCGGTAACTGAACAGGTACTCCTTCAACGACTTCAACTCCAGGCAGCGAGCACGCGGCATGTAGCGGATAGTGAGCACGCCGAAGTCCGGCAGCCCGGTCCTGGGACACACCGAAGTCAACTCCGGATCGTCGATCCGGATCTCGTAGCCGGGAAACTGGTTGGGCCAGGTTTCAATGGCGGGAAAGGGATAGTCGAGTCCGGCCTTGGCGTGCTCTTCCGTGTAGCGGGGTTTCGGCGTCATAGGCGTATTGTACGGGCCGGAGGGCCCCACCCCGCCAAGGCATACCATGTATTTTCCCGCGTCTTAAACGCTTCTCTTCGAGTCTTATATACTGACCCTGGTTAGGTGAATGGCTGAAGGAAGAGAGCGAGCGCGCCGACCCTGGCGATGGTTGGTTGCGGCGGCGGTGATTGTCGGCGTGTTCTTCACGGCGCGATATCTATTGCGCCAACACTTGCCTATACGCGCTGCCCAGGCCGAGCGCCAAACCCTGGTGGTCACCGTCAATACCAATGGACATGTTGAACCAGAGGTGAACTATCAGTTCTACAGCCCCATTTCGACGACTGTGAAATCCGTTTATGTGCAGCCCGGCGACGTGGTTCCGGCCGGCAAAGTGCTGGTGGTGCTGGATGACGTGCAGGCGCGTGCTCATGTCGCCAGCGCTGAAAGTGCGCTCAGGGCCGCCCAAGCCGCGCTCTATGCGGTGACCCACAACGGCACTCAGCAGGAGCGCCAGGCGGCGGCAGCGGAAATTGCCGCCGATCGCTTGCAGCTTGATCAGGCACAACACAATCTGAATGCGCTGACCAAACTGGTTTCCACCGGCGCTGCCTCTCCGGACGAGGTGGCGCAAGCGCGGTTGCAGCTTAAGATCGCGCAAACCACCTTGAGCGCCGCGGAAACAAGTGCGCGCAGCCGCTACTCCTCCGATGAGGTGGCAAGAGCAGAGGCAGCCGTTGCCGGCGCTGAAGCCAGCCTGACAGCCGCGCGCCAGGTGGAGGCACAAACGACCATACGCGCGCCCATCCGGGGCACGGTATACAACCTCGATGTCGTTCCCACCCAGTTCGTTGCGGCGGGCTCATTGCTGCTTGAGATGGCGAACCTCAAGCATCTGCGCGTGCGGGCCTACTTTGACGAGCCGGATTTAGGACGGCTGGCCGTGGGACAAAAGGCTGTGATCCGGTGGGACGCAAGGCCCAACCATGTGTGGCAGGGCCACGTCGAACGGATGCCGGCTAACGTTGTCATCTACGGCACGCGCACGGTGGGTGAAGCGCTGGTGGCCATCGATAGCCCCGAAGCTGGCCTGCTGCCAGACACCAATGTCACCATCGCGGTCACCACATCAACCTCGCCGAATGCCTTGAGCGTCCCGCGCGAGGCGCTCTACGCAGAGAACGGTAAATATTACGTCTACAAGATCACGAATGGGAGCCTGCAGAGAGCTCCGGTAACCATCGGCACGCCTACTTTAACGCAGGTGCCCATTCTTTCAGGCCTTCAACAGGGCGACTGGGTCGCGACCACAACCACCAACGGTCAGCCCCTGCAGTCGGGCGTGCCCATCAAGGTTCAGCGGTGAGAGGTTTGCTTACAAAGGCGTTGGGGATCGGCGGACCGGCCCCTAGCCAGGGTATTGGGAGTTGCGCGGGCTGCCTGACCGGCGCTAACCAGGCCAGCAGCATTTGCGCCCGCGCCCTTCGCCCGATCTCCGGCCATTGCCGGATGATGCCGCGATCGCCGCGAGGCTCATTCGTCAGGAAGGAATCTCAGCATGCGGCATTGGAGATGCCAACCGTTAGCGGAAAGTGTGCACTAATCCGCCCCGGCGACAACCGGTTCAAGTTCTGGGCGTCCCTCCTTGCCGGTCTGGCGCTGGCGGCTGCGCCGTCACTGGCGCCGGCGCAGGTTTCGCTGTTGACCATCGTCAATCTGGCGCAGCGCAACAGCAGCTCGGTGCAACTGGCTGAAGCCAACGTGGAAAAGGCCGGCGCACAGTTGGAGGAGAGCCATGACGTCTTTATCCCCTCGCTCTCCTTCGGCTCCGGACTCCCCGCATTCCCTGAGATTGGCTTTACCGGCGCCTTGCCGACGCTTTACGACGCAACCATCCAATCCATGGCTTTCAGTATGCCCATGATCCGCCAGATGCAGGCCGCGCGCGCCGGATTGGCGGCGGCGGAACTCTCCCTTGAAGACGCGCGCGAGCAGGTGGCGCTCGATGCCTCCACTGCATTTATCGAGCTGGACACCGTGAATCGGGAATTGAAGGCCGCGCACCAACAGGAGGCCGATGCACGCCGGTTGGTAGCCATCGAACGGCAGAGGACAGAAGCCGGCGTCGATCCGCTGCTCACCTTGTTACACGCGCAACTCACGGCCGCGCAACTCAAGCTGAACCGCCAGCACCTGGAAGCACGCGCCTCCGCGCTGGCCAAACAGATCGCCGGGTTGACCGGTTTGTCGCCCGAATCCATCACCCCGGATCACGCGAGTATTCCCGCCATTCCGGCCATCGCGGCTAACGCCCCACCTCGTCCAACTCCCGGCCTGGACTCGGCGCGGATGCTGGCGAAATCCAAGGCAGTGACCGCCAGGGGCGATCAGGAACGGCGATGGATGCCGGAGTTTTCCTTCGGAGTTATCTACAACCGCAACACCACCGTCTTGAACGACATCAATAGCTATTACGGGCGCAGCCTGCCCGCCAACAACTTCAGCTCAGGCATCAACATCGATCTGCCCATCTTCAATCCCGCCTACCGGGCCAGGGCCCGGGCGTCGGCGGCCGACGCTTTGCGCGCCAAGATCGAAGCCGAACAGGCGCAGGACCAAAACAACGCTCAAATTGCGGCGCTCACCGCCCAGCTGCGTGAGCTCGCCACCCAGGCTGAGATTGCCAATCTCAATGAAGAGATCGCGGGACAGGAATTGAAGAGCGTGCAGTCGCAATTGCAGGTGGGCAGCGGAAGTGGCTCACCTGGGGCAAAGTCTCAGCCTCAGATGAGCCCCACGAATGAACAAAGAGCGCTCATTAATCAACAACAGAAGTACGAGGAGGCCCTGGACGCCCAACTCAAGCTGGACGAGGCCCGGCTGAACCTGCTTCGCGCACTGGGCCACTTGCAGGACTGGCTCAGCGAACTGCACGGAAAGTAGCCGTATTCACAGCATCTGGGAAAGAGCCCTCCGGCACAAAAAGGCCGCCGATCAACTCATTTCCTAATCACGTTTGTCCGGCTTCGGCAGATTGCGCCCTCCCAACCATCCCTGCTAATCTGTCTTTGGTTCTGCCCGCCTTTGGGCAGTGTGCGCCCGTAGCTCAGCTGGATAGAGCGACTGACTACGAATCAGTAGGTCGGGAGTTCGAATCTCTCCGGGCGCACCATTCAAACCAATAGAATCATACAGTGATGAGCCGAGCGAAACTTGATGCGCTCGGCTTTGATTTTTTCGCCAATACTGCCTCAATGCTCGCTTCCGATGGCGGCCATGTGTCCCGAGTAGACTGTCACGCAAAGCGAAGTCGTGAGGCGAACAGAGTGCATGGATGAAAAATCGAGGCAGATACCGGAATCGAACACCTCGGAAGAGGGCCTGAAGCACCAGAAGTATCTGGCTGCATCAGACTTGGATCTGGTAAAGGAATCCTGGCTGGACTCTTCGGGGACGAAGGAGTCTCCAGACTCTCGCGATTCACTCGCTGGCTTCATGCTTCAAGTTCCTATCCGGTCGGGAATCTCTCCCGGCTCGACCACTTGCCCTGGACCCGCGCAAGGTGAACGCGGGCGCGGCTGGTTCTCTTTCTGTCGCCGGATTTCGTCTTGGATTGCGCCGTGCCTTTGCAGGGGTCAACCCTTCTGCGAACACCTGCATCAGTGATGAGCTTTTTACGGTAGATGGAACGCTGATTCGGGCCTGGACCTCGCAGAAGACTTTCCAGCCTAATGGCGGCCGGAGGACTCAAGCGGTGACTTCCACGGCCAGAAGCGCAGCAACGTGAGGCATGCTTCGGCCACCGATGCCACCACGAGGCTTTACAGGAAAAGCCACGGCAAGGAGCCGAAGCTGAGCTATCTGGGCCATGTGTTGGTGAAGGGCCGCAACGATCTCCTACGGCCACGCTGCCACCGCACTTCTTCAACAAGTTCTCAGTCTGAACTCCTGGCGCTTTGCTCTGGGTCTTTCTGTCCCAACTGCTTCCTGTGCTCGGGGAAAGGGTTCGGAACCCGGCTTGCAGTGGTGAGCCCTGGTCACCGTGCCGGCACAGCGGCGTTCAGCACCGCGCGTTTCCAGGCTTGTTGGCCTGGAAGACGTCCCATGCATCATCGCCAGAAGCATCTCAGCCAAGGCCGGGAGTGTTCGGAACATCGATTTTTATTGACACCCTACCTCCGGTCTGCGAGATTGACTATGTCTTTCCGAACTCGGTCGCTTTCCCCTTTTACTTATGCAAGCCAAGATGCAATTGACCGAACGCATCCAGCAGCAGACGGGCCTCCAGATACTTCCCCGGAACCGGGCTGCTAAACTCAAGCCGATTCGAAGAAATCGGAAGCTTTGACTGTTCTGCCCCCGCTTGCCGGCGAGCTGCGTGCTGGCCTTCGCAGGCTCTTCATTTCCCAGTCTGCACCCAACCGGGCGAACGCCCCCAGTGCGTTCCACCGGGAGGCGATCGGAACTCTCCGTTACCACTGAGTCAATTCGGTCGCTGGTCGTTTCTGGTCTTTGGAGCATGTGATGCGTGCTTTGGTTGTTCGTCCTTTGCGCTGCATGGTTTGCCGCGTGATTTCGCTCTTCATCATCTGTGCGCGTGATCTCCACCTCGAACATCTACTGCCCGTACTGGCTGCAGCGGCGCTGCTGGTGTGCGCGGGCGCGCACGAAGCACAGGCCCAGACCACCTACAGCGGCGGAGGGTCGATCAGCGCCGCGGGCCCGAATGCATCGGCCTCGTCCACCCTTTCGGTGAGCGGCGCTTCAGGCACCGTAAAGACCATTAACGTCACCCTGAATGGCGTCACTTCCAGTGGTATCGCCAACGCTACCGAAAACAACTTTAGCGTGTTCTATAGCTCCTTTGTTCTGGTTGGGCCCGAAGGCCAGAGACTGGTACTTCTGGGCGGCACCGGGGACAGCGTCGATGGCAACGATTCTGGCGGCTCTGGCTCCGGCCTGAGCGACGTGACCATCACCGTTCAGGATGGCGCCGCAGCGGCTCCCATGGGATCTGCCTGGCAGCACACCGGCAGTACGACTGTGGAGCCCAGTTCCTATTGGCTGAGCACCTTCGGTCCCGATTACTCGTCGCTGCCCTCCGATATCAACGGCGATTCCGTTCCGCAAACCGACGGAAGTGCGACGCTGGGAAGAGTCTTCGGCAACACCAACCCGAACGGCACCTGGACACTGTACGTTCTCACCGACGACATCAACGGGGCGAACGATCCCATCACCGTTTCGAGCTGGTCGCTCACCATGACCTTCAACGCGGCTGCTTCGGACACCACTTTCACTTCGGTCTCCAGCACCACCGCCAATCCCGCATCGACCAGCAACAGCGTCACCCTGAAGGCCAATGTTTCCGACCTGACCAACCCAGGAACGACTGTCGCCGACGGCACTGTCGCATTTTTCGCCAACGGCTCAACCATCTCAGGCTGCTCTGCGGTAGCGGTGGTCGGCGGCACGGCCACCTGCACCACGACCTTTTCGACCCAGGGTCTCTACACGATTGTGGCCAGCTACACGGCTGGTACGGGATTCACTTCCAGCACCAGCAGCACCATCGATCAGTGGGTCGAGAATCCCACCACGAACCCGGCAACTGACACCTGGTGCAACACCGGCCCGATCTCGCTGAGTAATATCGGCGAAGGCCAGCCATACCCCTCGGTGGTCCATATCTCCGGCTACCCCGCCGGCACCACCGTTTCCAACGTCGAAGTGGAGCTCCTGAATGTGAGCGGTGTCGTTGCTGCCCAGCATCTGCTGGTCGCTCCAGATAGCACCCACAACCTCGATTTCTTCGATTACGGATTCAATCCGTCGTATAGCGCCTCCAGCGGCATCAATCTCGACTTCTTCGACTCGGCCGGCCAGTATCCGGATGACAACAGCGCACCCGCCGCAGGTAATTATGAGCCAACCGATAACGAGACTTCGCCCTCGGTCGATA
>JAJZNH010000788.1:3552-6988 GCA_021811745.1 Acidobacteriota bacterium | reverse complement strand
GCAAAACCGGGCAAGCCCCTGCTCGATACTCTCTTCGATCTGCGTGCCGGCCGCATCTCGGTCGAACAGGGAGTTCTGGACTACGAGAGCCGCGCCTCATCCTTCGACTTTCAGAATCGCAATGCGCCTCTCGATTTCAGCGCCCACGACGCTTCTCTGCGCCTGCGCTACGTCCCGGCCTCGGCGGGTAAACCCGAGAGCTTCAGGATCGAGGCCGGAGCGGCCGACTTGCACCTTACCAGGAGCGTGCCGCACAAAGAGCCGCAGTCCGTGCATGGCTACCTGCAAGCCACGCTGGATCTGACGCGTACTGCGGCCTACCTGCGCTCTTTGCGGCTCACATCTGAAAGCCGCGGCAGCCAGGATCGTTCTTTGGAAATCTCCGGGACGCTCATCAATTTCGCGAGCCCCCGCTGGCAAGCCAAGATGACAGGCGACCTCGATATGAGGTTGCTGGATCCGGTCACCGGCTACACCGCCGCGCCGGAGGGGATTGCGCGGCTGGACCTGAGCGGTGCCGGACGGGACGGGGTCTTTCGCATGGATGGCAATATTCACGTAGACGGTGGGGCATACGTCGGAACCGGAGTCACGGCAAGAGATATCCGGCTGAACGCGCATGTCCATGCTGACCCGGACCGTCTGCTCATCTCGTCGATCGCGGCGCAGTTCCGGCAGGGCGGCGAAATCGACGGCTCTGTCTCGCTGGATCATTGGCTGCGCCCGATTCCAGGCGCCCCGGTTCTCCGCGCAGGCGACCCGGCAACCGCGCATGCCGCCAAAGACCCTGCAACCTCAGTGCGGAAAGCAACCGTAACCCTCCCCATAAATGGCCAAGTGACGGCGCAGCTAAAGGACGTTGCGCTCGACACAGTTCTAGATCTCGTCAGTAAGCCGCCCTTTCAACGCCTTGGCTTCGACGCGTTCCTGAATGGCCCGGCCACGGCAACCTGGTCAGACGGCAATGTGCGGACATTGGCCGTCAGCGCGGCCTTGACCATGGGCCCATCCGGTCACGCCGCTGCCGGTGAAGTTCCGGCCAGCGGCGACATCGACGGTACCTACACGCAGCGTAACGGTTCCGTCGCATTGCGCAGCCTTGAACTCCATACCCCCGGCAGCACCCTGTCGGTTTCAGGAGGGTTGGGCGTTTACCCAATCACCAGCCCATCGTCGCTTGCAGTCGATTTTCATTCGTGGAATCTGGGCGAGTTCGATACCGTCTTGCGCAGCCTTGGCTTGAAAGGCAACGGCACCGCCGGTGTTGCGGCCTTGCCGGTGTCTCCGCATGGGGAAGCTGACTTTCATGGATCGTGGACCGGCTCGCTGACCGATCCGCACATCGCGGGAAATTTGAAAGCTACGCAAATAGCCGTTGAGATTCCGGCTGCGACGAAAGGTGGTTCTGGTCCCCTGCAAGCCGCCCAGACACGCTACTTTCACCTGGACTCTGCCGATGCCGAAGGCAGTTATTCAGCACAGCGGATCGCCATCACTCACGCGCAACTTGCGCGCGGACCGGCACGGATCCAGCTTCACGGCACACTGGATGGAATGCCGGGCAAAAAGCACGCGCTCAATGCCGGCTCGGTTCTGCATATGAGCCTCCAGGCCAGCAAGATTGGCGCCGACGATCTGCAGCCCTTCTTCAACCGGCGCCTGCCTTTCACCGGCACGATGAATGCGCAGATTCAGGCCGACGGTCCTTTGGGCTCGCCCGGCGGATCCGGGTGGGTTGCACTGGACAACGGCAGTATCTATGGCGAGCATGTGGCGCGCATTCGCGCTCAAGGCGTATTTGCCGGCCAGACCCTGAAGCTGACCTCTTTGACCGCGAACGAGGCATCGGGCAGCATTGCGGCTTCCGGCAGCTACGACGTCAAATCCCGGCGCTACCAATTGCAGGCCAAAGGCACAGGGATTGATGTCTCCCGGATCAAATGGCTTTCCGGGCAGGGAATGACGGCATCCGGCAAATTGGGATTTTCTCTCGCCGGCTCCGGTACGCTGGACAATCCGCAACTGGACGGGCGCGCGACATTCAGCGCGCTGAAGCTGAACAGCGAGATGCTGGGAACGTTGAAAGTTACGGCGCATGCCGTCAACCACACGGCCGAAGTCGGCGCCACTACGCAGGTGGAGGGCACAGCATTTGACCTCCACGCGCAAACGGCTCTGACCGGCGAGTATGAAACCCAGGCTCGAATTGTGTTTTCCCACTTCAATATTGGCGCACTGTTCAAACGGGCCAATGTTCAGGGCCTCACCGGCGAATCTTCGCTGGACGGGACAGTCAACCTGAGCGGCCCGCTGGCGCATCCTCGGCTATTTCGCGGCGAAGCCCGGTTACGGGAGATGGATGTAACGGT
The DNA here is from genome assembly GCA_021811745.1 of Acidobacteriota bacterium. The sequence continues at coordinate 4,619 of JAJZNH010000788.1, read as the reverse complement.
TGCAGGCGTACACCTGAAAAGCGAGGGCGGTGTCCATGCCATCTTAGCTGACGAGCGCGTGAGCCTAGATCCGCTGCACGTCACCGGCGAAGACACCGATCTGCGCGCGCATGGCTCCGTGATGCTTGCCGGCGCGCGGCGGCTCGACCTTGCCGCCAGCGGAACCGTCAACATGAAGCTGGCGGAGACGCTTGATCCGGACCTTACCGCCAGCGGAGTGACGACCTTCCAGATCGAAGCCCACGGCCCCCTGGAGAATCCGAGGTTGCAGGGCAGGATCGATTTCCAGAATGGCTCCCTGGCTCTGGAAGATCTGCCGAACAGCTTGAGCCAGGTGCACGGCACTCTTGTCTTCAATCAGAACCGGCTTGAGGTGCAGACCCTGACGGCGATGAGCGGTGGCGGCTTGCTACAGGTTTCCGGCTCGCTGGCTTTTCTGCATGGTCTCTACGCCGACCTCAAAGTCACAGGCAACGGGATTCGCATTCGCTATCCGCAAGGTGTCAGCTCCCTGGCCAATGCCGAACTGCGCTTGCAGGGCCCGCAGCAGAACCTGCTGTTGAGCGGCAACATTCTGATCACGCGCTTTATGATCAGCCCTGATCTGGACATCGCCGCTCTGGCAGCGCAGACCAACGCAGTCGAAGCCGTCACACCGCCTGACGCCCCATCCAATCACATTCGCCTGGACGTGCATATCAGTTCCGCGCCGCAGTTGAATTTTCAGAATGCCTTTGCCAAGCTGGCCGGCGATGTGGACCTGCGCCTGCGCGGCACGGTGGCCTCGCCCTCGCTGCTGGGCCGCGTTTCAATCACTGAAGGCAGCGCCATGATCGCCGGTACCCGCTACGATCTCCAGCGCGGCGAAATTGCTTTCACCAACCCCGTCCGCATCGAGCCAACCATCGACCTGAACGCTACCGCGCACGTCGAGGATTACGACGTGACTCTCAGCGTCCATGGAACTCCCGCGAAGCTGTCGGTCTCATACCGCAGCGACCCACCGCTTCCCGAGGCTGATGTCGTCTCTCTGCTTGCCCTTGGCCGCACGCAGAATGAGCAGAGTC
>JAJZNH010000788.1:0-3542 GCA_021811745.1 Acidobacteriota bacterium | reverse complement strand
CTTCGCCAATCCCTCCACAGATGCCCTGCTCGGCGGCGCTCTCAGCGCCACGGTCAGCAGCCGGGTTCAGAAGCTCTTCGGCGCCGGCTCGGTCAAGATCGATCCCAACTACCTCGGCGCCTTTGGCAACACCACCTCGCGCATCATTGTCAACGAGCAGTTGGGCCGCAATCTCACCCTTACCTATGCCACCAACGTGAACACCACCGGACAACAGTTGCTGCAAGCCGATTATGCCATCAACCGCCATGTTTCGCTGCTCGTGACCCGCGACGAGGCCGGCGTCTTTTCCATCGTCATCAAGGCTATCCGGCGCTATCGCTAAGGCATTTTCCAGAGATACAGTGGTATTTCTGGCACGGCGCGAGGCCGCTACCACCTGATGGTCACGCTGGCTCGGTCATTCGGCTCCGAGCTACACCTTCCCTGAATGGGCATGCTGACGCAACGGGAAAAGACGAATCACTGGCCACGAAAGGCACTCTCTAACTGGGCTATTGGCTTTTGGGCGCGAGAGAATGCGGCTGCCTGGATATTCGCGGAAGCGGGATCGGCACGAACAACAAGCAACCTGCGCCCGTCAGGCGAAACGGAGAAGCCCGAGGCGGCTATCAACGGTAGCGCACTGGGAAAATCCGCGATTTCACGATCCTTTCCGGTCGCAAAATCATGAAATGCAATAACCGGCTTTCCTGCGTTATAGGTCAGAAAGACGATACCATGTGGAGCTAACGTCCAGGCGTCACGATAGCCCGGAATCAGGGAGTTGATGACAACTTGCTGTTGCCGGGTCGTTAAATCGAGACGGGAAATTGTGGTATCCATACGCCCGTGCCCAAAATAAAGATAACGGCCATCCTTTGACTCCATAATTGGCGTGCCGCCTTGATCGGTGAGCATTTGCCCCGGTCCGCCCGACACTGGAAAACGATAGATGAAACTATCCTCCTGAACGAAGATCCATTTCGAATCAACGGAATAGAAAGGGTGGGACATGTGGACATCGCTGATCTTGCGAAGCGGGAATTTATGAGAAAGAGAAACCTCATAAATACCCGGAACTGAAGCTGCGCAAAAGACGATGGATTGGCTATCCGGCGTCCATCCGATCACGCTGGGAAGCAGCGATCCCGTATCGATCGGCGCGGCATGGGAACCATCGGCGCCGCTGACCCATATCTGGAGCCTCCCAGTAACATCAGACCGGAAAGCGATCTTCTTGCCATCCGGAGAAAAGGAGGGAACGATATCCTGGCCCGGGGTGTGAATCACCGGATTCCAATCCGCAGGCGAAGGTAATTTCCTGGTCAGATCAAGCGACCAGATATTCAGATCCGGCCGATAGCCAGAGAAGGCAATCTGGTGCGCCGCGCGCGAGATTGAAAACTGCAGTGGCATGTCGGTTGCGATCGACGGTACGGGTATGGCTTGCGGCGCATGCGACTCCCAATCAAGCTCCCATAGCTTGAATTCCCCATTCTCATCCGCGCTGTAAACGATGCGGCGGTCTGCATCCCAGTCAACGTCTCCAAGTTCATTGGAGTGACTTGTCAGCTTCCGGGCCTCCCCGCCAGTCACTGGCACGACAAAGACGTCGAACTCGAATTGATATTTCATCCGGATAAAGGCGACCTCAGTCCCGTCCGGCGAAAAACGCGGCGACGTATCACCCAATATGTCCATGTCGGGATAGGTGAGGCGGATCTTGCGTCCATTGCTGATGTAGATGCGGTAAAGGCTCAGCGGATCGCTCTCTGCCTCTTTCTCCCCGACCACCAGAAAATCCCCGGACGGCGACCAGTCCATCTGCCGGCTACTCAGCCCATAGTGATCCGGGAGTAGAGTCGTTAACCTCCTGGTTCTTGAGGTGGCAAAATCATAGATAAGAATTTCTGTCAGATTTGGCAGGCGATGAAGGTAGGCGAGCAACTTGCCGTCGGGCGAAAAGACCGGGCTGCTATACCCTCCCGGGCCAAAAACGATGCGGCGAGGCTCAAGCCCTCCCGCGGCCAGAACGTAAATGCCCGATCGCGATTCGCTCGGGTTGGAATATACAAATGCGAGCTGCTTCCCGTCCCGTGACCAGGTAGGCTGGTACTGAGCACCTTCCATCCTGACTAACGTGTGGGTTGCCCCAGTCCGGATAAATGCCACGCCGTTAATTCCGCCGGCATTTCCCGTCCGATGGTTCCTGAAGTGGGCGAAATAGATGAGCAGCACGCCCAGCAGAAGCAGGACACCGGAGGCCGCTCCATAGCCCAACAATCGCCGCAGCGTGGAATTCCGCGAACGTCCTGGATCTATCCGCATCGCGACCGGAAAGCTCTTCTGTTTCTGATCAGGGAGAGAAGCGGAGAGCGTGGAACTTCCTTTAGGGAGCATCGCCGGCGCTCTATCGTTCACCACCACCGGCTCCAGAAATTTGTAACCACGGCCCGGGAATGTGGCGATGTACTTCTTCCCGCTGACGGTTTCGCCGAGCGCCTTGCGCAATACCGAAATGTTCTGGGTGATGTTGGATTCTTCGACAACGTGACCCGGCCAGATTGTGTTGAGCAGTTCGTCCTTGCTCATGATATGGTCGCGATTCTGAACCAGAACAAGCAGCGTCTCGAAAACCTTGGGCGTCAGCGCAATCGTATCGTCACTTCTCTTGAGCGTGCGTTCCTGGGCATCGAGGGTGTAATCGTCAAAGGTATAAAGCATGTTCCACTTCACCTGACTAAGTCCGGCGCTTCTGCTGGGTGCCCATGATGGAGGACCACCCGCTGGCGGTGCCGGAAATTGTGCCGTGTACAATCCGGACGACACCACCAAGCGTGCTTACCGGCATTTGATTTCCGTGACCCGTGGAAGCAACTGACTAAACGGTTGGAACCTCTTAGAGATGGGGATAAATGGAGTGTTGCGCCTTCCGGAGCTCATACCTGAATCGCGATCGTCTTTTCACGCAACCTCCGCAAAAGCAAAGCTTTAGCGATTGGCATCCAAGCCAGATCTCCCTTGCCAGAGTAGATAATGTATTAAGCGCTCTCCCCTCCGAATAAGCCAATCTTTCCGAGTTCTCAAGGGCGAATCCAGTATATGCGGACTTTTAGATTCTCAAAAGTGAATTTTGAGAAGATTTTTAAGACCTGAACCGCCGCTCTCTGTAAAGCTTGCCAAGTACGACCTCGATGCTGGTCGTAAGCCGGTCGGGTTGCGAATTCGTGTCCGGCTCGATTTGACCGGTAGGGGCTGAGCCTTTGCCGGAGACCATGCGCGAGATATAGGCCGGACTCGAACGGAGCCACTTCCCCGTTCCCCAAATTTGTTTCTGGTGCGGAAACCCACGAGGGTATCCCCATCTTCACGGAGGAACTCATGAATGCATGCAGCGTCAGAAAAATACGCAGGGCCTGGGCCACCCTCGTAACAATCTTCATCCTGATGGCGTGTCTGCGCGCTGTCTGGGCGCAAACCACGACCGGTTCCATCTACGGCACGGTCACGGATTCGACCGGGGCCGTTATCCCGAACGCTAAAGTTGTTCTGACAAATAC
>JAJZNH010000477.1 GCA_021811745.1 Acidobacteriota bacterium | reverse complement strand
CATCCAGATTCTCCTTGTCGTGCGCTTTGGTCGGCTCACGATTGGAGTTTCTTGGATGGACTCACGCAAATGTCAAACTGCTACTGCCACCCCGGCAAAGCCGGGGGATCTCCCTCACCCTTTAGCCGCACTTCAGAGGCGCCAAACGAGATCGCCGACCGGCTCACCCCGTCGAATTCGCCTGAGCTGACGGATCAGCGCCTTGTCTGGATGCTTTGGATCAGCTGGGTCGTCCTCGTCGACATCGATCCGCTCTCTCGCTTCCACCCCATAAGCCAAGGAGGGCCGGTAGAAAACCTGCCCGACCATCAGCATGGCACCAAGCGCCGCTGACGTAGAGCACCTGGCCGGGTTCGGCCGGCGCAGATTCTTGCCGCGTTGCCACCGTGCGCGGCGCAGCTTGTTGTGCACCAGAATGACGACAATTGCCAGATACGGGAGCGCAAACGCGAAATAAGCTACGTACAAGAGGCTGGAACTCATCAAGATCCCTCCGGATCAGGGAACACCTCAAGGGACGCGACGGCACACGAAAGCCGCAACTACCTCCAAACGCGTCATTTTATTTCGAGGATTTATTTCACTCGGAAGGGTGGTGGACGTTGGAAGCAAGCCTGAAGGGCTGGGGCGTTTGGCGTGCAGACCAGGCCACGAGGCGCCAGAGGAACCAACATCGTGAGCGGCGCGAGCAGTCCAACGAAAAGGGCCGGAAGAAGTGCCCACCAATTCACGGCATGGCCCGAATGCGCCTGCGGAACCAGCATCAACACAAGAGCGGCCAGGATTACGACCGTCGTAATCCATAGCCATACCCGTCGATGCTGGTTTGGGATCATCGGGACACGTCCAGTTGATCCGCAGTATAGCAGCCATTCCTAGCGGTGGCCGCGGTTTCTTTGGAACTTGACCCAGCGGAAGGCGCGAGAAACGGGCCGTCGGTGACGAGACGACCTTTCCGCAATGAACTTGTGGCGCTCCTTGGTCGAAAAGACACAATGGAACAGCAACAAACAATATGTATGGGACATGTTAGGCAGAATCCTATATTGAACCCGCGGCACGTACCAAATCCAGCGGCGGCGCATTTGTCATATGAAGCCCGCCACCGGTTCTTTCGCGCCGGCCCTACGGGACGGCGGGTTGGCTTGGGCTGCTTCCCCAGGATTTCATCCTGGGCTATTTTCGGTTTCTCCCTACGGGAGAAATCCGCCGACGCTGGATCTTAAGAAATGGAGAGACTCCCATACCCTCCCTGCGGGAGGAATGACCGCCGTACGCACGCTGCGCCGTTCATTGTTTCCTGTTTGCTTTCCTCTGGTCCGATTCCCTGCTCTCTACTTGACCCGCCCGGCGGCATTCACCAGCACAACGTGCGAAAGCACCGCCGTGTCCACCGTGGTGGGCAGGTGGGAGCAGAAGCCGATGCCTACATAGAACGGCCCGTTCAGATGCAGATGAATGGGCGGGCCGAACTGGTGCATGGGCTCACCCTCAAGGCTGACCCAGAGCGTGAACTCGTCGCCGCGCTTCTGGATGCCGATGCGCTGGGCGTCGATGGTAACGAGCGAATCGGGTGTTTTGCCGCCGGGGCGCCCGCGGCCTCCGACGCGGTATTCCGTGTCCTTGACGCGCACATCGGTGTCCGGCCGCTCGGCAAGCTGGATCATACCCGCGCCGTGCAGCGCCACCAGCGCCTCCTTGGCGTCGTCGGCCAGGCTCTGGCGGATGATGAGCACGGCCTTGCGGTCACCGTAGCCGGGACGCGGAAAGTTGATGCCGGCGGCCAGCGAGACATTCCCCGACATCTTCTTCCATAGGAAACGAAACTCGTCGCGGGTGTACCACACGTTATAGCCGGCCGAGTTGATAGTGTACGCTCCGGTGGCTGCGTTGTAGGAAGCGCTGCCGGGAACCAGGGCGCTGCCCACGTCCGCCTGTCCGTCGAAAATGCCGATGCGGCCGGCGTAGATGCGCGGGGGACGATGAAAGTCTGGCGGCGGGGCCACCTGGACGCGGGTGGCGGTGCCGGGTTGAGCCCAAGTGGGAGCCTTCGGCGAGACAGTGGACGACTGCGAGCTGAGCAAGACCGGCGCGCAACCAAGCGCAAGGAATACAACAGAGCAGCGGGCAAAATCCATGGGAACGATCCTCGCAGCGATTGTAGCCTTTAGAACCCTGGCGTCACACTCCAAATGTGCCGCGGGCGAGGCGCCGAGCGCGGCTTCTGCACGTTCTAGGGGGGCATATTTCACGAGCTGTGAGGGGCGCACGAGATATGCGGGCTGGGAACTCCCATTGTTGGCGCCGAGCGGAGCATGACGGCCAGACAGCGGGAGCGGAGGCCGACCCACTCGCTGCACTTGGCTGGAAATGGGAAGGAACAGGAGACAGTAACGCGAGGGCAGCCTTACGATCCGGTCCCGGCGACGACAACGGCAATGGTGCGGAGGATAATTTTGAAGTCTAGCCAGACGCTCCAGTTGTCGATGTAGGACACATCGAGCGAGACATAGCTGGCGAACGAGGGATCCTGCCGGCCCTGGACCTGCCACAACCCGGTGACCCCAGGAGTCACGTCCAGCCGCCGCAGGTGACTGAGCTTGTACTCTTTTACCTCGCTGGCGATCGGCGGACGCGGACCCACTACGCTCATGTCGCCGCGCAGCACGTTGATGAACTGCGGCAGCTCATCGAGCGAATACTTGCGCAAAAGCCGTCCCAGCCGCGTGATGCGCGGATCGTTGGATATCTTGAACAACACGCTGTCGCGCTCGTTCATCTGCATAATCTCGGAGAGGCGTGTCTCGGCGTCACGCACCATGGTGCGAAACTTGATGCACCGGAATACCTGTCTCTTTTTTCCAATGCGCTCTGAGGTGTAGAACACGGGCCCAGGCGAGTCCATCTTGATCGCCACGGCGATGGCAGCCAACAGAGGCGACAAGAAGACCAACGAGGTCAGGGAAAAGAGAATGTCGAAGGCGCGCTTGAACAGCAGCCCCAGCTCCGGTACACGCCTATAGTGCAGGGGGATAGTGGGAAACTGCCCGATGTATTCGATGGGGCTGTTCCAGGCGAGGCCATCGTACAAGTCTGGCACTACGCGCAGGTCCACCCCGTGAATCCGCGCCTGCTCCGCCACATTGGAAATGATGCCCCGCTCGCAGGTGGCGGTGAAAAATATCTCGTCCACAAAATGCTTGCGAGCGTCCTGGAAGAGCGTATCAAGTGTCCCTACCACCTCGCCGGCCGACACCGTGCTGCAAGACTTCGCGCCGTGAAAATCGATGAAACCCTTGAAGGTGTAGCCCAAATGCTGAAGGCTGTCCAGATGATTGCGGAGGGCATGCGCCTCCGGCCCCCTGCCCACGATCAGCACGTTGCGTGTGCCTATTCCGCGCGCGAAGCGGCGATACAGCAAGGTCCTGCAGAGCAGCCGCCGGCAACCGGCCAGCCCGCCAGCCAGCGCCACAGTCAACAACACGATTGTCCGCGGAATGTCCTCAGCATGGAGCAAATACAGAGCGCCGGTCAGCAGCAGCCCGGAGGTTAAAAACGCCTGCGCGTTCAGCCTTTGCTCATGGAGAAATCCGTTCAACCGCGTGGGCTCGTACAGGTTCAGCCGACGGCTGGTGACGATCAGGACCAGCACGAATCCGCATAAGAACGCCAGCAGAATGTCCATTGAGCGGCCGGGAATCAGCTTGTCCCGCCAGAACTCCCGCGCTGTCCGCTCCGGCCCAGTTCCGAACCGGTGAAGAGTTGCAAATGCGGAGGCCACGACCACGGTGAGGACATCCACAATCATCCAGAACCTGGCCGCCGACTGGCCGCCGCGGGGTACATCTCCGCTCGTCCCGCCCTCTCCGCGGCGAACCGAAACGATAGACGCCGACAGTCTCTGCCAAAACTCCGATGGAGCCATAGCGCTTGCAGACCTCAGACATTCGAATGCTCTAGGTTTGACAGGCACTTGCCGAGTGAGGAGAGAACCATGTGGTGAATCGAAGGCCGCAGTGTTTCCTTGGACCCGTAACCCGGCAAAACACTTGAGCTAGTTCACAGCTCACCGTCGTTCGAGCAGTCTCGTGCGCTCTTCTGTGCTCAGCCCCGCCTGTTTCAGTCTCTCTTCAGCATGCCAACATCGACTGGGTTTGCCTCTCACCAGTACAAGGCAACATAGGAAGCATGGAACTCGATGGCCTCACATGCGCGTGTCTGCACAACATCGCACAGACTCGGACACACATAACGCCTCTCCTATCTCGTGGCTGGGGAATATCCTGTCGTTTCGGATATGTCCCAAGGCAATGAAGGTAATGAAATGACAGCGATGAACCAATGCGCCATTTGCCCCCTTCAGGCCCCTACGAGCTTCCGGCCTCTGCCCGCCCCTTGTCTCTGGAAAAGCTGATTTTTTACAGGATGGCTCCAAAACCGATTCATGGCAAGTAAAATCTTTGCGAATGAAGATTACTGTCCGACAGATACCTTATTCCGAAGGTAACCGGTAGGCATCGAGACTAAGAAACTGTTGAATGTCGGAGTCGCCGGAGCCTACAAAGTCCGACAGCGGACCCAAAAAGCGGGCCTGCCCCTGATCGAGGAACAGGACGGTATCAGCAAGGCGCTCGGCAACGCGCATATCGTGGGTGACGACAATGCTGGTGTAACCGCGCTGCTGCTTGAGACGTTGAATGAGGTTGCCGAGACGCCGTGCGATGATGGGATCGACCATGGTGGTCGGCTCGTCGTAGAGCACGATCTCTGGCTGCGCAGCCAATGCGCGGGCAATCGCGACGGCGCGCTTGCGCCCCGTGGAGAGGCTGGCCGGCAGCACGTCGATTGCATCCTCGGCACCCACCAGTTCGATCAGACGGTCAACAATCTGCTGGAGCTGGTCCTCTGCCAAGCCGCCGCGCTCCCGCAGCGGAAAGGCGACATTTTCTCGAACACTCAGCGAATCGAAGAGGGCGCCGTTCTGGAAGACCATCGTCACCCGTTTGCGAATGGCGCGCAAGCCTTCTTCGTCGAGGCCGGTGATCTCCTGGCCCTCCACGTGGATAGAGCCGGAATCGGGCTTCAGAAAACCCATGAGCATGCGCAGGGTCACGGACTTGCCTACACCACTGCGACCGAGGATGCAGAGTGTATGGCCGCGGTCCACGGTAAAGCTGATGTTCTCCAAGACAGCCCGGCCATCGAAGGAGATGGAGACCCTGTCAAAAGCGATGACCGGACCGAAAGGCGGCGGCCCCGGGGGAGCAATGGAGAGCGATTCGCCGGCGGCAGGTGGCGCATTAAACGCATCCAGCTCGGCGGCCAGCGGTATCAGCGGTTCCAAGGGTTCGGGTTGGGAGGAGGCTTCCGACATTGCCGTGCAACCAGCTTACGCGATGGGCGCTCTTCGCAGCGCCGACGCACGGCGCAGATCGGGCGGCGTGTTGACATTCAAGAACCAGTGCGCGACCGGGATCGCGGCCGGATGGTCCACCTGGCCCACCTGGGCAAGCAGTTCGACGGGAACCACGCTCAGAGGCTCGCCCAGGCTGGCTGCTGCGGTCTGAAATGCCGAAAAGCATCCGGCACGACCAGCGTCAAGCTCGTCTTTAAGGGCAGGAAGGGCAGTACGCTTCAGCACCACTGGAAACGTCTGCGCATCACCGTTCACGGCAGCCACGGTGACTGCCCTACCGGTCATCCTGGCGTGATGAAGGAGGAAGAGCAGCAGCGAAGCCGGCAGCAGGGGCAGATCGACAGGCAAAAAGGCCGCATGCTGGGACGGCATGGAGGCCAGTGCGGCACAGACCCCGCCCAAAGGCCCCAAGCCAGGTTTGGTATCCGGAACGACGGGGGCGCAAGATGCCAAAGGAGTACGCGCGCCAGAGATCGAAGCCGGTAGGCCGGCCTGACGCAGAATCGACAGTGCGTTCTCGACCAGCGGTCTGCCATCGAGCATCAGCAGTGCCTTGTCCCGCCCCATACGACTCGATAAGCCGCCAGCGAGGACGAAGCCGACAGCATCCTGGGCCGGATGCATAATCATGATTCGAATGTCCTCGTTCTCCCCAGGACCTTAGGAGCCTGCGGCGTAAGTTGATTTTTGAAGGTGCATGGCTTCAGCCGCACCGACAAGGCCAGCACAATCGTTGGAGCTTTAGCCCGAAAAGGATGCAGGTGACATGTTAGGGTCTTTCCTCACCGGCTGATGGTCGCTTTTTTCTATGCCGCAGTTCACCGCCCTACTTCCTCCAGGAAGCGGATTACCGACTCGATTCCCAGCGCATAGTTTTCCAAATCGAACTTTTCATTGGGTGCGTGAAGGTTGTCGTCGGGAAGGCCAAAACCCATCATCACGCTGGGCAGACCCAGGTGACGGGAGAAGTCGCCGACAATGGGAATGGAGCCGCCGGAGCGAATAAAGACGGTATCCCTGCCCCACACCTCGCGCAGGGCCCGGGTTGCCGCCTGGATGTAGGGGTTGTCGACGGGAATGAGGCAGGGATCGCCGGAGTTGAAAAGCCTGACCTCAACCTCAACGCCCTGCGATGCGATGTCCTCGACATAACCCTTATAGAGGGCGAAGGTCTTGGCTGGAGTCATGCCTGGAACCAGGCGCATGGACACCTTGGCGACCGCCTTGGCTGGAATCACAGTTTTGGCGCCGGCGCCGATAAAACCGCCCGGAATGCCGTGCACATCCAGCGTCGGCCGGGCCCAGGTACGCTCGAGGACGCTATAGCCGGCCTCGCCCACCAATTGTTTGGATCCGACTTCTGCGATCCTGTACTGCTCCTCGTCGAAGGGCAGACTGCGCCAGGCAGCCAACTCCTCCGCACTGGGAGGAACGATATCGTCATAGAAGCCCGGAATCAGGATGCGGCCATTTTCGTCCTTGAGCTTGGCCAGAATCTGGGCCAGGGAAACAAAGGGATTGGGCGCCGCGCCGCCGTACATGCCCGAATGCAAATCGGTGCGCGCGCCGCGCACCTCCAGTTCGGTGTAGA
>JAJZNH010000722.1 GCA_021811745.1 Acidobacteriota bacterium | reverse complement strand
GGCGATCAGTTCATCGGTCTGGACGGCAAGGTGAGAACCGCCACGTATGATCGCTATGGTCCGGTGCCTTTCTGGGACACCGGCCGCAACCAGATTGTGCTGCTCACCTTGCTTGAGCCTGATGTGAAGGTCGATATTCTGCGCTCGCAACTGGATATGGCGCGGGAGAGCGGCTATATGGGCACTTCATTTCATGGTGATAACGCGGTCTTCATGTATCTGGGCGACTGGGAGCGCGGCCTGAACTTCGACCGGGCCGCGGTGTATGTGTACCTGCGCAAGAATGCCATGGATGTAAACGGGCCGAGGCACTATCTCGCCGAGTATTTGAAGCAGGGGTGGATATCGGATTTTATTCCGGACCGCAATCCCAGCCCGCCGTATGCAGGCGGCAAGGCCGGCGCGGCGACGACGCTCGAATACAGCTGGGATGATCACGCCATGGCCATTTATGCGAAGCGACTTGGGAAAGAAGATGATTACCGCATGTTTCTCAAGCGCGCCCATAACTATCGGAACGTCTTCGATCCTTCGACAGGATTCATGCGCGGCCGCACAGCCGATGGAAAGTGGATTTCGCCCTTCGACCCGCGCGAGCCCTACTACAACTTCATGATGAAGGAGGCATCGGGCTGGTCAACGTTATGGCTTGTACCGCACGATGTTCAGGGGCTCATCAATCTTCTGGGCGGGCGCGAAAAATTCGCGGCCAAGCTCGACGAGTTCTTCACCATTCCCTATCACCCCAAAGGCATTTGCCGCGATTGCACGGGAGTGATTGGCCAATATGTGCAAGGCAACCAGCCGGATCAGCAGGCGGCTTACTACTATGATTGGGCCGGCCAGCCATGGAAGACGCAGGCGCTCACCCGGAAGATTCTCAAGCTCATGTATGGGAGCGACCGGTATGGGCTGGGCTTCCCGGGCATGGACGATCAGGGATCGACTTCCTCCTGGTATGTGATGAGTGCAATGGGCTTTTATCCTGTCGATCCATCCAGTCCGGACTACATCCTCGGCAGCCCGATCTTCAACCACATAACGATCCACATGGGCAGCGGAAAGAATTTTGAGATCGTAGCCCGCAACAACTCGGAAAAAAATATTTACATCCAGTCGGCCACTCTGAATGGAAAGCCGTGGAATAAGCCGTGGTTCAGCCACTCCGATATTGCCAATGGCGCCCGGCTCGTTCTTCAGATGGGACCGGAGCCGAACAAGCAATGGGGCGCTGCGCCGGACGCGGCTCCGCCGTCGATGTCGCAACCAGAGTAGTCTGGGCAGGGAGAATTTCCGCATTCCATCGCTAAGGCAATGCGGTCTGGTCGAGTTGCATCATCAGTTCTTCCCACTCCTCGGTGAGTGCGGCTAACTGCGCACGCAACTCTTGGGCCAGCGTTGTCAGCCGCTGCGTCTCAGCCGCGGAAACGTAGACGCCCAACTGCTGCTCGGTGTGGGCGATTGACGCTTCGACGCGCGGAATTTCTTCTTCGAGGAAAGCGCAGCGGTCTTCCATTTGCTTCTGCTTGATGGGATTCAGGCGGCGGGGTTTGAACACATCGCTTACGTTGCCTGCGCCATTCGACGGTTGAGCGGCGGGCTGATTTTGAACCGCAGATCCTTCGACTCGCTCCGCTCGCTCAGGATGACAATTCGTGGTAGAACTGCCCGGAGTGGTTGAGGCGTTCTCTGTGAGGACAAGCGATGGAACTGTGAGCGCCTCTTTGCGGCGCAGGTAGTCCTCGTAATTGCCCTCGTAGGCGGTGACGGCGCCATTCTCCACTTCAAGCACGCGCGTGGCCAGCCGGTCGATGAAATAGCGGTCGTGCGAGACGAAGACCACCGTGCCGCTGAAGGCCGCAAGCGCTTCCAGCAGTACATCCTTGGCGCGCATGTCCAGGTGGTTGGTGGGCTCGTCGAGAAGCAGAAAATTCGAGGGCGAGACCAGAATCCGCGCCAGCGCATAGCGGTTACGCTCGCCGCCGGAGAGCACGCCCAGCGGCTTAAAAACGTCGTCGCCGCGAAACAGAAAGCAGCCCAGCAACGAGCGCAGTTCAACTTCAGGCACTTTGCGCGCGGCGCGGCTGATGTCGTCGAGCATCCGCTCGTCGCCATCCAGTACCTTGTACTGATCCTGCGCAAAGTATTCGCTCACGACATTGTGGCCCAGGCGTATGGCGCCTTCCGTAGGCGCTTCCGCTCCGGTGAGCAGCCTGATCAGCGTGGATTTGCCCGCGCCGTTCACGCCCACAAGAGCTACGCGGTCGCCGCGCTCGATAGAGAAGCGCACATCGCTGAATACCTGCTTGGAGCCATAGCTCTTTGCGAGTCCTTCGGCCTCCACCACCATGCGCCCCGAGGGCGGCGGCTGGGGAAACTTGAAGTGAATCACTGGCTCTTCTTCGGGAATTTCGATGCGCTCGATCTTTTCAAGCTCTTTGATGCGCGACTGCACTTGCTTCGCCTTGGTGGCCTGATAGCGGAAGCGGCTGATGAAGGCTTCAAGGTGCTCGATCTGATCGCGCTGGTTGCGATAGGCGGCCTCCAACTGCGCGCGCCGTTCTTCCTTCTGCTTGAGATACGTCGTGTAGTTGCCATGATAGATGCCGAGCCGCTTATTCCAGATCTCCACGGTACGGTCGATGGTCACATCGAGAAAGTAGCGATCGTGAGAGATCAAAATGTAACCGAAGGGATAGTTCTTGAGATAGTCTTCGAGCCAGTTGCGAGTCTCAAGATCCAGATGGTTGGTCGGCTCGTCGAGCAGCAGCAGGCTCGGCTTGGCCAGCAGCAGCTTGGCCAGCGCAATGCGCATCTGCCAGCCGCCTGAAAACTCCTCGGTCCGCCGCGTCCAGTCTTCCTTGAAGAAGCCTAGCCCGGTGAGCACGCTGCCCACCTGCGCGTCCAGGGCGTAGCCGTCGAGGGCGTGAAAGCGATCCTGCAGCATGGAATAGCGCTCGGCAACGGCCTCGTATTCCGCGCCGGCGTGGTCCAGTTCGGCCAGTTGGCCGCTGAGGTGCTCGATCTCGCGCTCCATCTCCCGGACCTCGTCGAAGACCGTAAGGCACTCCTCAAAGACGGTGCGCCCGGCCAGTTGCAGGCCCTCCTGCGGCAGGTAACCAATGCTCATGCCGCGCGTCTCCTGAAGCTCGCCGTAGTCCAGCGTCTCCATGCCTGCCAGCACTTTCATCAGCGTGGATTTGCCGGCGCCATTGGCGCCCACCAGCGCGGTTTTCTCGTTTCTGCGGATGAGCCAGTCGGCCTCAAGAAACAAGACACGAGGACCGAACCGCTTGCCGGCATCTTTAAGCGAAAGCATCCCCTCTATTTTCGCAGAGAGGCCGCTGCGGCCGTAAGCCGGCGAAAGACGCCATGCGCAATAGAAATATCCGCCCCATGGCTGGGACGAGGCGACAGCTCAGAGCTATTTCTTTTCCTCGTGGTACTCCTGCTCGGTATTGATCTCCCACAGAGCCTGCTTGTCGGTTATTCCGGCGGCGATCTGATCGACGGCAGTCATGGCGGTGAGCATGGAGTGGTCCTGGTTGTTGTATTTGTGCATGCCGTTGCGGCCAAGCAGATAGAGATTCTCAAAGCGATTCATGTAGCGGACGATCTCGTCAAAGCGGTCGTAGGTGCCAAAGTAGGCGGGGTAGGTCTTTGGCACTCGGACTACATGGGTGTCGAGAACATCGGCGGCGCGCAGGATGCCAATCTTCTCGACTTCGGCGATGGCGAAGCGGGCCAGATCGGCGTCGGCCATCTTCCAAAGGCTGTCGGTTTCGTAACAGAAGTATTCCAGGCCGATCCAGACTTTGGAGGAATCGCCAACCATCCAGGGGCTCCAGTTGTTGAAGATCTGGAGGCGGCCGACGAGAACGTCGGGCTCCTGGATGTAGATCCAGGTATCTTTCAACGGCGCGCCGTCAGGTTCGGTGACCGCGAGCCTGTTGACGAGCAGGCCAACGGTGATGAAGTCGCGGTAGATGAGGCCGTCTGCCACCTCGCGGATCTCCGCCGGCGGCTCCATGTCAAAGCTGTGCATCAGTTCGCGCACGGGCATGGTGGAGAAGACGTAATCGGCATCGAAGCTGCGCAGTTCACCGGAAGGACTCGTCGCTTCAACCGAAGTGACGCGCTCGCCTTCAACATGGAGCCGGCACACTCTCCATCCTTTGCGGACTTCTCCGCCCTTCTGCTCGACCAGGCTGGCGACATGCTCCCAGAGCTGACCGGGGCCGAATTTGGGATAAAGAAACTTCTCGATGAGAGAAGTTTCAGTGCCCTTCTGAGCAATACCGGAGCTTCTATTGCCGGCGAAAGCCTTCTTCATGAAGTGCGTGAGCGCCGTGCGCAGCGAGAGCCCCTTGATGCGTTGCGCTCCCCACTCGGCACTGATTTGATGGCAGGGAACGCCCCAGACCTTCTCGGTATAGGACTTGAAGAAAGTCAGATACAGCTCATGGCCGAAGCGATTGATCAGGAAGTCTTCCAGCGTCTTCTCATTGCGGCGGGGAAAGAGCCTTGCGGCAAGATAGCTCACGCCGATCTTGAGGGTGCGCCACGCGCCAAGCTGGCGCAGCGTCTGCGCATTGAGTGAAAGCGGGTAATCAAAAAAGCTGCGCAGAAAGTAGATGCGGCTCTTGCGCGGGCGCACCAGCATCACCAGGTCAGCGCCATCCTCGGCCTGATCGCCGGCCGCGACAGTGCGCTGCTGATTCTGGTATTGGATTGTCTGCAGCCCAGCGCCGTCGTCCCCGGAAAGAACCGGCATCAGTTCGGTCCACCAGTTCATGACGCGGTCGGACTTGGAGAAGAAACGGTGGCCGCCGATGTCCATGCGGTTGTCGTTGTGGCGAATGGTGCAGGAGATGCCGCCTATGCGATCGGTGGCTTCGAGAACCATAGGACGAATGCCCGTGCGGCGAAGCAATTCGAGCGCCGCGGTGAGTCCCGCGGGACCGGCGCCGATAATCAGGGCAGTTTGGGAACGGCTCATGGAATGGGGGGCTCCATCGACTAAGCTGGGGGCCTGGGCGAAGATTTGTTGCTCGCAATTGAATCATACCGGCCAAGGCCCGCAGGAGGGTACAGCCCCTGGGCCGCTGCCGCATTTTCAGCGATCGCGCACCAGTTCCGGATCGCTGCAGCGCCATGCTTAGTCCACGTGAAAGACCTCTTCCATTTCGGCCCACCACTCGCCTTCTTTGCGGCTCGCCAAGGGAGATTGCATGGGCATCATGATGCTCCACCACTCCTGGGTCGTCTTGTCGGCGGCCATTTTGGCCATGTCGGCGGCAAAATCAGTGCCGTGGTACTCAAAGTAGCTGAAGAGCGTGTGATCCTTCAGATAGATCGAATAGTTGCGGATATTGCATTGACGGATCATGTCGAGAACCGCAGGCCACACAGCGGCATGGTATTCCCGGTACTTCTCTTCGGCCTCTGGCTTGAGGCCAAGGACCATTCCGTAGCGAATCATCGTTGCTCCTTAGAAATAGAATGCCGATGGCGTCCGCATGTATCGGGCAGATTGGGCTCTTCGAACCGAAGGAGGCTCATTCATGCTCGCCCGTCAGCCAGCCACATCATCGCATCTCTCGCCGGGCGCGCAGGGGTCCGTTTCGATCGCCCTTCCAATTCCTCATTCCGCCGCCGGAGGACCCGGCAATTCACGGAAGCCGGCTCAAGTGGTTATGATCGAGGGAAATGGAAATGGCGAAATACTCCGCGCTGCGGATTCTGCGCTTGGATGCGAAGACAATTCGTATGCGCGCATTCGTTCATCCATGCAAAGAATGCGGTTGTGGAACGGAGGAAAGATGGAGAACATATCCACGGGACGGCGTGATTTTCTGATGCAGGCGGGATTGATGGGGTCGGTGGCCATGATGGCCGGGCTGCCGCAGCGTGCAATGGCGATGGGCGGCGGGCACGGCCGCATAATCGAGGATGCGGTGCTGCCGCAGGCGCAGGAGAGCGATGCGCCGAAGTACCATATCAAGTTTGCTGTGTGCGGAATGAGCCACGACCACATTTACGGCATGGTGGGCGCGGTGCAACGCGGCGGCGGCGAGTTGGTGGCGGCGTGGGGCGGCGAAGAAGACAAAGTAGCGGCGTTCAAGAAGCGGTTCCCTGACGTGAAGATCGTCAAGACGCAGGAGGAGATCCTGGATGATCCCTCAGTGCAGCTTGTGCTCAGTTCGCAGATCGCCAACGAACGCGCTCCGCTGGCGGTGCGGGCCATGAAGCAGGGCAAGGATTTTCTGTCGGACAAGCCGGGCATGACGACCCTCGAACAGCTCGCGGAGGTGCGCAGGACGATCGCCGAAACCGAGCGCATCTACGCCATCATGTACAGCGAACTGCTGGAGGTAAAGGCCGCGGTCTACGCGGGCGTTCTGGTGAAGCAGGGCGCCATCGGCAAGGTAATTCAGACCATCAACATCGCGCCGCATCAGATTGTGCAGCGCGGCGGCGATGCCGGCGGCGCGGCGCCGCGGCCGGCTTGGTTCTGGAATCCGGAGCAGTACGGCGGCATCCTCTGCGACATTGGCTCGCACCAGGTGGATCAGTTCCTGTTCTATACGGGGTCGCAACAAGCTGAAGTGGTGGAGTCGCAGGTGGCCAATGTGCGGCATCCGGAACATCCGCAGTTCCAGGACTTTGGCGACATGGTGCTGCGCGGAGACCGCGGCCTGGGCTACGTGCGGCTCGACTGGTTTACCCCCGACGGCGTGGGTACATGGGGCGATGGACGGCTGTTCATTCTGGGCACTGACGGTTATATCGAGGTTCGCAAATATACCAACATAACCGTGAAGCAGCAGGGCAACAATCTTTTCATTGTGGACAACAAACAGGCGCGCTACATCGACTGCAATAACATGCCGCTGCCGTTCGGTTCACAGTTTGTGGCCGACATCGTGAACCGCACGCATCTTGCGCAGAACCTGGACGAGTGTCTGCTGGCTGCGGAACTGGTGCTGAAAGCGCAAAAGAACGCGCAAGTG